>JAGRBY010000410.1 GCA_020433835.1 Anaerolineae bacterium
CTCGTTTCCACGGTTTAATGTTGCGCTACCTCTTATCGAATCATTGGAAAAAATTTCAAATAGCGGCCAATCTTTATAAAACAGCGTCAATAAGCTGCTGATACTCTTCACGCACCAGCGTAATAAATTGGCGTGCCAAAAACGAGCTATGCCGAGCCGAGTGGGAAGCGGCCACAATTTTGCGATGGGGGATAGGCTCGCTCATCGGTCGGTAACGAAGCTGATTTGAACTATCGGTGGCGGCCAGGATTTGGGGCACCAGCGACACGCCCAGCCCCAACGCCACGCAGCTATGCACGGTAGATAGCTGCGACGTGTAGCACACAATCTCAAGATTGACATCCTGCTGATAGCAGAACGACTGCACTTGCTCGCCCAAACAATGGATTTCATTGAGGGCGATAAAAGGAAATTGCTCAAGTTCCTTGGTTTTTAGTGTGGCACCCTTTGCCACGTTATATCGCGGGGAGGAGGCAATGAGCAGCTGTTCGGTACAAATCTCTTCGGTGGCAATCAGCTTGTTATTAATCGGCATGCTCATGATGCCTAAATCTAATCGACCTTCGATTATGCTGTTGACCAACGCGTCGGTCAAATCCTCATGAACCAATAACTCTGCGTGGGGATACTTTTCGGCAAAACGCTTGATCACGTTCGGCAGTAAAAATGGAGCAATGGTGGGGATAAAACCCACCGCCAACTGTCCGTAGCCCTCATCGATTTCCCGGCTCAACCGGCGCTCAATATGCTCCACCTCGGCCAGGATCGAACGCGCACGCGGTAGCAACACCTGCCCCGCTTCCGTCAACACCACCGATCGCCCCAACCGATCAAATAGCGGCTGTCCCAGCTCGCGTTCAAGCTTCATGATCTGCTGGCTCAATGAGGGCTGAGTCACGTTGCAGCGCTCGGCGGCGCGACTAAAGCCTCCCGTTTCCGCAACGGCCACAAAATAAAAGAGTTGATGCAGTTCCATAGGTGTATCCTGTTGTCACCAAAAATATCCATTTGTCTAGAGCGACAAAGCACGTTTTGATGCTCTGGCGAATAACCATACAACAATCGCCTACCATAGACAAGTTCTACAGGACTTACACAGTTCTAAAGGTGACTATTCACTTTACTAAAAACAGAATGAGACCAGCATGTTTAGGTATCTGCTTCATCATGCCTGAATGGTTTTATCGGCCATCTGCGCCGCGATAAAGGCTAATACAAGGTTTATAAAGGCTGGATCGTAGGACTTGTAGAATTAGAGGATACCGGACAGGTCGCTCCCCTCCTTTTAAGCGGAGGGGCAGCGCTGTTGTTACTTTTGCATGAGGAGACACATCGCATGGTGAGAGAAAAATAAACACACCACGGCGGAAGTAAGGGGTAAGAAGCAAAAACTTTGCCTCCTCAATCCCTACTTCCTACCGCTTACCCATCGTTTGGGCATACAGCGTGCGTTATCTAAGCCCTCTGGGCTAGCTCTAACTGACGCCGCTTAAGTTGCCCAAAACTAATGAGCTTTTTCTGCTCTTCATCCCACAAACCTAAAAAGATGCTTTGCAAACTTGATCGTATGGTTAAGGTCACTGTTTCCTGAAAAATAGGATTTTCTTTGTGACATTTTTCTAAAAGGTAGTTGGGAATTCTGGGGCTGAGGTGATGAATGTGGTGGAAGCCAATATTACCGGTAAACCACTGTAAGACTTTGGGCAGTTTGTAATAGGAGCTACCCTGGAGGGCGGCCAGCGTGTAGTTCCACGAATCGCTGTCGGCCCAGTAGGCATCTTCAAATTGGTGCTGAACGAAAAACAACCACGCTCCGGCGGTGGAGGCCAAAATAATAATAGGGGCGTGGATTATAATAAACGCTTTCCAACCAATCAAGCTCATCACCCCGCCTACTAACAGGATGATGGCCAGATTTGTCCAATGCACACTGTTTCGAACTTTTTTCATTGCTTTAGCGCGAGAGGTAGGAAATCGATAGGCAACCACAAAGAGTATCGTCGAGCCGATAACAAACAGGAACAAAGGATGGCGATACGTACGGTATTTGAGTTTGCCCCACCACGATTGTTGTAAGTATTCGGACACGGTCATGGTATAAATATCGCCAATGCCCCGATGTTCCAAATTACCGGCATTGGCGTGGTGAATGGCATGGCTTTTTTGCCAATACCGATAGGGTGTCCATGTAAATAAACTGCACAGCATACCAACCCAATCATTTGCTCTTCTTGAATTAAAGAATGATCCGTGACCACAATCGTGTTGAATAATAAACAACCGAACCAGAAAACCAGCCGCCGGCAAAGCCAGCAGCAAGGTTAGCCAATAGCCAACCTGAAGGCTAAGGACCATAAGGTACCAGATAGCTAAAAATGGAATTAATGAATTGATTAATTGCCATATACTTTTCCAAGCATAGGCTGTTTGGTACTTGGTAGCCAAGCTTTTCCAATCAGGTTGTTGCCCTGTGGTAGGCCGGGTCGATACTGGGTGCATTTACAATCTCCTTAAAATTATAATAGGGTTTAATCAAAATAAAAGCGCGGGGAGAATCCCGCGCTTTTTTGTTGCTAAGTTACTATACTACGACTTTAAAGGTGTTTTTTCGTGTTATAGACTACTGGGCTACGACGTTTGTCGCTTGAAGCCCTTTGGGACCACGTTCAACGCTAAACTCAACCCGTTGACCTTCATCTAAAGAGCGATAGCCATCCGACTGAACGGCTGAGAAGTGGACGAAAACATCTTCGCCGCCTTGGTGTTCAATGAACCCATAGCCTTTGCTGGCATTGAACCATTTGACAGTCCCAATAATTCTTTCTGACATAATACGGTAATTCTCCTGATACATCATACTACAAAAGTTAAAATAGAGTAAGCGGTTAAAGATACACGGCACAAAAAAAGCGACCGCCAAAATATCTGGGGATCACCTCGAAACCAAACAGATACTCTCTAACCTACTAATAAAAGTATACTTGGCCCTCTATTTTGTGTCAACTTTAAAGGCCAATTCAGAGCGGGCCTTGAGGCATGACAACAGTTCGACGCCACTCAAGATTGAACCGAAATCTGTGCCTGTATCAAGTCATCGGGCCGTTCAAGCCGGATACAACGCTTGCCAAAGCTGCTGCGCCCCTCCAACCAGATTGGGGCCGGGAGCGTTGAGCAAGATTTCATTCACGGCTACCACGCGACCGGATCGAACGGCGCTCACGTTGCTCCAGCCGGCCCGCGCCAAGACGCGATCCGGATCCATCTTATCGATGCCGGCCCAACACAAGATGATCACTTCCGGATCGGCCTCAATAACCTCTTGCTCGGTGACCTGACGGCCCGTCGGCTGCGGCACACAATCGCCGCCAAGTAGCTCGACCAGTTCAGCAATCCACAGCCCGGCGTTCATCAGTGGCTTGGGCCATTCTTCCACATACACCCGTTGACGGGGCTTATCTTCGGCTCGCCGCCGTAGATCGGCCAGGCCGCTTTGCATCTGCTCCACCAGGGCATCGGCACGAGCAGCAACATCGCACAGACGGCCCAGCCAGCGAATATGCCGGTAAACATCCGCCACGCGCTGCGGGTACAAACAAAGGACATCCAGCTTGGCCTGGAGCAGCGTATCAATTTTACCGGCCTGATATGGCGTAGCCGCGATAACCAAATCAGGCTGCAAAGCCGCCACTTCATCCGCTTTCACGGACCAAGTGGTGTCCAACTGCGGCAGATCCGTTACCTCAACCAGGCGGTGGCAGTATCGCGTAACGCCCACCAGCCGATGACGCTGCCCTAACGCCGCCAGTATAGCGGTGATGCTGGGTTCTAGCGAAACAATCCGTTGCAACATACGTTCACCTCTTTCTCAGATAGAATAAACGCCCCCTCAAGGGGTAATTATCTATTTCCCCCTATCAGCGGGCAAATCTTGATACGTTCTTGATATTGGCCCCGCTTTCTTTGACACCCCCCAGATGCGATTTCTGATAAAGTGAAACCATCTAAATTTCGTACAGGAAAAATAACGAACGCAAAAACAGGTGACTGTCACCTGTGGAAAGAGAGAAATTATGGCAACGCTTTATCTGATGTGCAGTGTCATCACCGTGGGCCTCTTGGTCTATCTGGTGGTGGCTTTATTCAAACCGGAGTGGTTTTAATGATGATGTCGATGATGCAGATCCTATTGTTCGCGGTGCTGGTTCTGCTGCTGGTTAAACCGCTGGGCCGCTATATGGCCCAGGTTTACCAGGGCGAACGCACCTGGCTCGATCCGCTGCTGCGGCCCGTCGAGCGATGGCTCTACCGGCTGGCCGGCGTCGAGGCGCAGGCCGAAATGAACTGGCGTGGCTATACCGGGGCGATGCTGCTCTTTAACGGCCTGGGGCTGGTGGTGCTGTACGGCCTGCTGCGGCTGCAATCCTGGCTGCCGCTCAACCCGGCCCACCTGCCGCCGGTTCCCGCCGATTTAGCCTTTAACACCGCCGCGTCGTTTGTGTCCAACACCAACTGGCAGAATTACGGCGGCGAAACCACCCTGAGCTACCTGACCCAAATGGTGGGGCTGACGGTGCAGAACTTTGTCTCCGCCGCCACCGGCATGGCGGTGCTGGTGGCCCTCATGCGCGGGATGAGCCGCCACAGCCGCCAGGCCATCGGCAACTTCTGGGTCGATCTGACCCGCTCGGTGCTCTATATCTTGCTGCCGCTGTCCATCGTCTGGACCATGCTGCTGGTCTCGCAGGGCGTCGTCCAGACGTTGGCGCCCTACCAGGTCGTCCACCTGCTTCAACCCACCGTCGATGCCGTTGGTCAGCCGGTCGCCGAGCAGACCTTAGCGGTTGGCCCGGCGGCCTCGCAAATCGCCATCAAGCAGTTGGGCACGAACGGCGGCGGTTTCTTTAACACCAACGCCGCCCATCCCTTTGAAAACCCCACCCCCCTCGCCAACCTGGTTGAACTGCTGGCGATTCTGCTCATCCCGACCGCCCTGTGTTACACCTTCGGCCTGATGATCGGCGATGTCCGGCAGGGCTGGGCTGTGTTGATCGCGATGACCCTCATCTACGCTGCCTTTGTCGGGCTGGCCGTGGGGGCCGAACAAGGCGGCAATCCCCTGTTCGAGCCGCTCGGCGTCGATCAAACCGCCGCCGCGTTACAGTCGGGCGGCAATATGGAGGGCAAGGAGGTGCGCTTTGGCAGCGTCAACTCCGCGCTGTGGGCTGTGTCAACCACCGCCACCTCCAACGGCTCGGTCAACTCGATGCACGATTCCTACACGCCGCTGGGCGGGCTGGCCGCGCTGCTGCTGATGCAGTTGGGCGAGGTGGTTTATGGCGGCGTCGGCTGCGGCCTGTACGGCATGCTCGCCTTCATTATTGTCGCGGTCTTTGTGGCCGGGTTGATGGTTGGCCGCACGCCCGAATACCTCGGCAAAAAAATCGAAGCCTATGAAATGAAGATGGCCGCCGTCATCATTTTGATTTCGCCGCTGCTGGTGTTGGTTTTCACCGCGCTGGCCCTGACTAACGAGGTTGGGCTGTCGGCCATCAGCCAAGCCGGGCCGCACGGATTTAGTGAGGTGCTGTACGCTTACTCGTCGCAGGGCAACAACAACGGCAGCGCCTTTGCCGGACTGGCCGGCAACAGCCCCTACTACAACCTGACCGGCGGCATCGTCATGCTGTCAGCCCGCTTCTTGATCGCCGTGCCCATCCTGGCCATCGCCGGATCGTTGGCGGCGAAAAAACGGATACCCGTTAGCGCCGGCACGCTGCCGACGCACACCCCGCTGTTTGTCGGTTGGATTGTCGTCGTCGTGGTAATGGTCGGCGCGCTGAGTTTTCTACCGGCGCTGGCCCTCGGCCCGATAGTTGAGTATCTCCTGCTGGGTCAGGGTGTAACTTTCTAATAGAGCAGCAATTGCTCAGGCATGTCATTTCGTAGCCGCAGGCGGAGAAATCCCTACAGCGTTCGGTTGCAACCATCGTTCTGGGGGATTTCTCGCTCCTTCGTCGCTCGAAATGACATGATGGTTGAGTAATTATAAAGGATAACCGAACGTGTCAAACCAAACCAAAACTTACAACAAAAAACAGATCTACCAGACCGCCCTCAAAAGCGCCTTCACCAAACTTGATCCGCGCCGGCAGGTGCGCAACCCGGTGATGTTTGTGGTCGAAGTCGGCAGCGTGTTGCTGACCGGCATCGTGATCGCCGTCTTGCTCGGCGCACTGCCCAGCGCTGAACCGGTGGGCTTTGTGGCCGGCGTCACGCTCTGGCTCTGGTTCACCCTGCTGTTTGCCAACTTTGCCGAAGCGCTGGCCGAAGGGCGCGGCAAAGCCCAAGCCGAGTCGCTGCGCCAAACCCGCCAGGGCACCCAGGCCAAACGGCTGGCCGCCCCTCAACGGCAGGCCGGCGTCGAGACCGTCAGCTCCGGCGATTTGCGCCAGGGCGATTGGGCGCTGGTCGAGGCCGGCGACCTCATCCCGGCCGACGGCGAAATCATCGAAGGCATCGCCTCGGTGGATGAGAGCGCCATCACCG
>JAGRBY010000411.1 GCA_020433835.1 Anaerolineae bacterium
GTTCGGAACTTGCCCGAGTTGCGAGCGAATTGGCCGAACCCCCACCCGCGAATCGGCTGCTGTTGCCACATATTGAAGCCGGCATCCCAGCGGGCCTGCCGACCTTCCAGGGTAGATACTTTATCATTGAAACGATTGGCCACTTGACTATCACTGACTAAATCCCAGGTGAAGCCAATGCCGATCACCGCAATAAACACGATGGTAAAGAATAATTTTCGGAATTGAGGATAGAAAAACTGCATCACAAACAGGGCCAATAACAGGGCAATCCACGGGGTGCGGCTCATGGCAATGATAATTCCATAAAATTGCACCACCAGCATAACAGACACCACAAGTTTGGAACGAAGCGATTTAGCTTGTTCAAAGAAGAGATAAAATGTGACCGGAATGGTTAGGGCTAGAACCCGCCCCATTTCTCCGGTGCCGCCCATGATGCCCCAGATTAGTCGGATATTGGTTTCACCTCTAAAAGCTGTCAACTGAGCGGCTGTTTTACCGGCAATACCGTCCTTGGGTAAAAACCAAATTTGACCGGTGGCATGCTCAAAAGCCGCGTATAAGGCCGCTATAAAACCAAATAGGGCGATAGTCATAAACATCAGATGCAGATCTTCCTTACTTTGCACCAGATTTTTGGCAAAAAAGTAGATCAGGCCGGTCATCAAAAAGATCTCAAAGACAGTCGATTGAATAAAGAGCATCGGTTCAACGGCTAATGGAGCCGAAACAATCAACCCGAGCGGGACCAGAATGATAAAAATATCGGTCAGGCTGATCGGGGCAAAGCTAAACTTGCCGATAGCGGCCTTTGCCAGGGTAAAGACGGCTAGAAACGCGGCGATAAAACGGCTAAAAGATAAATCAGGAATGCCCGCTCCCATCGGAATTTCAATCCAGGTATCGATGAAGGGCATAAAAAACAACCATAGCAGGATGCCGTTTAGGGGATTAACTATAATCAGAACCATTACGGCAATGACGACGGTAATGGAAACCACCAGTTCGGCCGCTTCCGGCGAGTTGATGGCAACGCCAATGAGAATACCCAGAGCAACTACCAGTAGCCCGATCAAAGCCACTCTCATCTTAAACAAGAGATCAAAGCCGAAATTAGACATCGATTTTAATGATGTGCGAAACGCCCCCATATTCGATTATCCTCTTAAGCCCACGGTTAACTGATGGGGCTGCTCTTTTGCAAAAACGCACATAGCATATTGTTCCTGTAAAATGGCCGGGTCGTTATTGATTTTTCGATACCCGTTATAATGATGGTAAAGTCGTTCGATCAGTGACCGGCCCATGACCCAACGGAATACTTGGCCGGCCAGGGTTAAATCGCTGTCGTTGAGTTGATTGGTTTGGCGATATCCCGCCTGCAAAGCCGAGACGCGATCAGCATCGAGTTGATCGTTCCGCCAGGCAAACCAGAAGGTGGCTAACATCAAGTCATAAATTTTTAAGTCCAGACGCGACTCATTGAAATCAATGATAAACGGCGTATGGTCAGACCGAAACAGAACGTTCCAGGGGGCATAATCCCCGTGAATAACCAACTTTGATAAGTCAGTCCGGCTCTCGACTATCTCTTCTAACTCCAGTAACCGGCTAATGTCATCGAGATGGGTTCGAGCAAAATCATCGATGGGCTGGTCGACGGCGGAGTTTTGCAGCCAAGATCGAATTTCAGCCACCGCTTGTCGAAACCAATCCCCCGGACGCCATCGTTTATAGTCGGTTGGACGATAGCCGTTCCACTTGAAAACGGCCGGTTCCAGGCCGGTAATAGCCTGATGGTATTCGCCTAAGCCTCGCCCGCACCGGACAAAAACCTTGCGTTTCGTTCCCGGCCACCACACAAAATTAGCCGGGGCGTAACCTGCAATAAATTCATAAACACTGTAACGCGCCTCGCCGATGGTGGCCCAGGCTTCCCCCATTTTACTGAGGTGCATGCGTGGAGCCGGAAAGTTGCGATTTAGCAAGAAGGATAAAATCTCGTATTCATAAGCCACTGCTGTCTCCGACAGATTCTGGCGTCGAATTACAAACTTTCCTTTTGGCGTTGTGGCAAAAAAATTGAGACTGTTAGTCCGCGGAGCGCGATAGCAGGTTTGTATCTCCCCCAACTGGTAAATTTCGGCCAGGTGGTGGATTAACTGATTTAACTCAGGATCGGGCTTTTGCCGAGGTGATAATTGTGAAAGAACATAAGACGGCTTTGGTAGACGAATATAAAATGCAAGCTCTGACATGAGTATGGGTCTGAATCAGTGAACACTGTCGGGCAGAGCACCAATGTCAGTTTTTTCTTTTGACTCGTGAGTAGTGCTGCTGCGAAACGTGCCTGATATTTCTAAATATTCTAATAAGAACGTCAGCAGAACCCCGCCAATAAGGCTGGCGATTACTCCCAGAGCCAGCATGCGGCCGCTGATTAAAACGACAGGATCACTCGGTGGCCAAGCCGGGGTAATAATTTGGATAAACCCCACTTCACGGATCTGGTTCACTTTGATTTGACCTTCGGTCAACCGGTCAAGTAAATAGTTGTAATTTTTTCGGGCGCGTTCGACTCGGTCTTCCAGAGCTACATAATCGCTGGATAACCCGATCATATTCTGCAACTCAACTTCACGTTCCAGAATCATTTCGTTCAGGGCTTTCGCTTTGACCGTGTCGCCCTCTGATCGAGCCAGATTATCCTCGATCTCTAAGGAGCGAATGAGGCTGTATTGGTTGTCCATCGCCCGGTTTAGCGTGCCAATTTTGTTGGCTATCTGGAATTGGGACAGCTCAAACTCGGCCGTTTTAAGCTCCTCTTGAGCGCCTCTTAGCTGCTCATCGATGAACTCGATGGTATTGGCCGTCGATTGAGCGCGCAGGTCGCCATAGCGTTCCAAACCAACCTCAACCACCTTATTGGCCAGCAGGGCAGCAGTATCCGGATCATCAGCCCGTACACTAATATGGAGCAGTTGAACGCTGTTTAACGTATCCACCGTCATTTTTTCGTCCCGCAGTTCGCGTGACCCGATTTCAATATCGGGTAACTGTTCTAAGGTGCGGAAAGCGACATCCCCATTTTCCAGGAGTTGTCTAAAGCTGGTCCGAGCTTGCTCAATCTCATCGCTCAGCGCTTCACGCCCAAATTGGCTGTACAGCGGCGCTTCTTCGGGCGGCGGGGCGCTGACTTGTACCGTGACGGTGGCCTCGTACTCTTTGTCGGCAATAACGGAGATAACCAACATCGTGCCGACGGTGGCGACAAATAAGAGGGCGATGACCCACCACCATTTCCGAATAATTTTTAGGTACTGCATAAAATCACGAGCTTGCATTAGATTTCTCACCTTTACATTTTTTAAAGCCGTTCTTCTCTGACTTAATTGTAAGCTGCGTCAAAATTAAATCCGATAATGTTTCAACTCTGGCTTCCCAGGTATGCTGCGCTGCTATCGCTCGACGCGCTTGTTGTTGTTCAGATGAAATAGAGCTTAAAGCCTGGCCTACAGCACTTTCAAAATCTTTAGGGGTGGCCGCCAGATAGACATAATCTCTGAATTTTCGGGCGGCCGGGATATCTAACGAGACCACGGGCAATCCGGCTGCCAAATAATCATATAATTTTAAGGGGCTAATATTATCAGAATTTCTGTTTTGCACATAAGGCATCAACCCCACGTCAAACCCTTTAACATAATTGGGAACTTCACTCCAACCGACCGGCCCAAAATGAAATACATTGGGCATTGCACATAAGCTCTGCCAGGTCGTTTGCTTTTGGTTGGCATTAACCGGACCCAAAAACACCAATGACCAGTCGGGCTGCTTGAGCGCTAAATCTTTGAGCATATCTAACTCTAATTTATCGCCGATGAGACCGCTATAGCCTAAGATAGGCCGTTTTATTCCGGCCAACTCGGCCGGCAAGTCGGGCTTGGCTAAAGCCTCACTGTAGGCCTGATAATTGACGCCGTTAGGGACAATGTAGGTGTTGGGATGAAGCGGCGCTTTAGACTCATACAGCTTTTCCGATACCACAATCACGGCATCAACCTGTTGGCTCAGTTCTCGCTCTCTGGCTTCAATAAACGCTTTCATAGCTGGGGTTTTGTCCTGGAAGGAGGTGTATTCATCCACCACATGATATAGTCGTAAGCGAGGCGACGGTACGCCGTCAATAAAATCCAGCCAGTTAGGATGGTAAAACCAAACGATGGGTTGTTTTATGTTGAGCCGTCGCATGACATAACGTAGCGATAAACGTCTTAATAATCCGGTCAGGGGGCCTAAGAGAAACTTTTCACTGGCCGGCGCCCAAGTCGGTTCGTGAAAAACAAAGAGGTTGTCGGAAATTTGCCTAACTAAAGGTCGAGATAAGTCAGTTAAGTGAAGCTGTTTTTTTTTAAGGAGCGATATGGTGGTCTGAAGCGAGTTGCCTCGTTCGATAAAAAGAACTTTATTGTGTCTGGCGAAGATGGACATAAGCTGCTGTCGGTTACGCAGCACGCCCTCCCAATTATCGCCAAAGTAGACAATATCATAACCTGTGAGCATTTTTGTCTAACACTTTCCGCCAACGACGTGAAAAAAATAGGTGATTTGTGCCTCCGGTATCAGGCCAAGATTGACTCGTACAGGGTATGAAATTCGTTAATATGGCGTTGGGCCGTTAGATATTGAGCTGCTCGCTGTTGACCGGCTTTGGCAATGCGTTGTGTTTGGGTTTGACTGTAGTAGTAAATTAGCATGGCCTGGGCCATTGATTTCGGATTATTGATATCACATAACATGCCGGTCTGCGCGTTGGCGATCATCTCCGGCATCCCCCCGGCGTTGGTGGCGATCACCGGACACCCGGCCATCAACGCTTCGATGACGGCCGTGGCAAATGGTTCAGGCTCAGACGAGCTATGGACGAACACATCCACCGAGGCTAGAATTTCCGGGATATCGCTGCGAAATCCGGCAAACGTGACATTGCTCTCTAAATCTAAAGCCTTGGTTAAGGCCAGCAGTTCTTCATAAAATGTAGGCGACTGCCCATTTTGACCGGTCGATGTCTCTAACGGGCCGCCGACAATCAACCCTTTAACGTTAGGCAGGTGCTGTTTCACTTCCGCTAGGGCTTTTAGAAAAATATGCTGGCCCTTCCACGACACCAGCCGCCCGATATTCCCCAGGACAAAATCCTGATCTGACCAGCCAAATTCACGTCGAAGTTTAGATCGATCCCGCGCCTGTGACCACTTTTCGGTATCCGGCACGCCGGGATAAATCGTACAGCCCTGGTCGGGGGTGGCTCCGCCTAAGCTAATACAGTGGCGGCCAATGGCTTGCGAACAAAACACATACCGGTCGATAAAGCGGGCAATTTGCCGATCGACCGCTTGAAACTCGCTGAAATTTTGAGCGTAACAAAGTGTCTTTGCCCCGGCCAGTTTCGCCGCGATAACCACTTCACGGCCGTGCCGGGTTGGATCGCTATTTAAATGAACCAGGTCAATTTTATTGGCTCGTATTATTTTGACCAACTGCATAATTTGAGGCAGGTAGTAGCTTAACCGGACGTAGCTCCCCACTGCATGGTAGACGGCGCTGCTTCGGCCGTTATCTACCTGCAGGGTTTTAATCAGATTACTTTTTTGCAGTTGATTGACCACCCCCACATGCTCCCATGATTTCGAGTCTTCAAAGACTATAGTTTTGATGCCTAACGCCTCAAACTTTTCGGCATAAGGGTGGGGCCAGTAAAATAAGACGAACGGCTCATAGCGACCTCGGTCGAGATTAGTAATCATCGGATACAGGACATTGGTGATCGCCCCACCGATACCCGGCCACTGCTCTACAAATAAAATTCTCTTTTTTGGCAAATAGTTGTACATCAGGATGTGATTAGCCCAGTTTTGTGCTGGTAGTTTAGCTGCTGATAAAAGTGTGCTTTAGATTTACCGGTTTTTTAGTAGATCACAGGATCAAGCCATCCAATTCTCCCCCGTTGGAGGCTATGTAGCTATTAAGTCTGATATATATCAGGGTCAGATAGATTTCAGGATTTAGACGCTGGAAGGAGCAATTTCTGTTTGGGGATGATAAGGCAATCAGACAAGTTGGCCAACTTTCTTTACCCTATATGATAATACTAAGGTTGGCTAAGAAGTTTCTAAGAGAAAAATTTGAAATTAGTTAGAAAATATGGGCTTAAATCAAGAAAAAAGTTAGAAAGGCTGATAGGCGCCCATTAAAGCCAGAGAAGTGGTACAGGAATTTGATCGCGTAAACCAAGGGAGTTTGTTGAGAGGGAGAATTTTTATGTTTGCCCCTTCCTTTTGTAACCTTTGCGTCGCCAGATAAGGACCGGCAATGGGCGGCTGATCGGGCCATAACGGCTTTAGGCCGGGGAAATAATCATGAAGTAAAATCCAGCCGCCTGGGTTCAAAATTTTGAGAGCAGCGGAAATTTCCTGGTATATTACTGGGGTCGAATGGTCGCCGTCCAAAAAGATCAAATCATACCCGGCCT
>JAGRBY010000412.1 GCA_020433835.1 Anaerolineae bacterium
AGCTTTCTTCGTTGTAACCCCGGCCCCGCATCGTCTCTGCAAAGTGGGGATTATACCGGGCCTCGTGCAGCAACTGCTCTGTCTCGTGAACAAGGTTTTGTTGGTCTCGCGTTAAACCACCGGCCATAAATAAATTCTCCTTTCAGTAGGCTTATCTTCATTTCTTTGCAGAAAATAAGCCTTTTTTACGTGAATCTGGTTGAAATTTGTGGAATCATAAAGTAATAGGTGGAACATGTTGGTACAGCAGAGAATCATTGTGTAATTGTAGAGAAATAGGTAGTACACGTTGGAACATGTCTGTAAATGTTGGAAAAATTAAGTGCGCGTTGGAACATGTTAGTACAGCAAAGAATCATGAAAGTATTGTTGAGAAACATATATTGCACGTTGGAACATGTCGCTAAACGTTGGAAAAATTAAGTGCGCGTTGGAACATGTTAGTACAGCAAAGAATCATGAAAGTATTGTTGAGAACTATAAAGTGTGCGTTGGAACATGTCGCTACAGCTTGGAAAAATCTCGTGCGTGATAAAATATTTAATTTACTGGTTGGAAAATGTTTGTGAACGTTGGATTTAGTCCTAAAAAGAAGTTTTTTTTCGCGACAATGTGTTGCTTCAGTTTATTCCAGCAACCATTGTTCGACAGAAGAGGTAAAGATTGGTTCAGTTTGTTGTTTGGTCAAAAAAGCCGATTACCTGGGTAGATGTTTTTGGATGTTGTATTACCACGCTAAGGAAACTGGACCAATCTGTAAAAAAGCGCGTTGATTTGTTCATATCTCTAAAATAACACAGTTCAATCGCCATGAACAGTGCCAAAGGTACCGAAAATCATGGGACGAAAGTACTTTTTTCTTGCCCGAAAGTCAATAATTTGGGGTAGCGGTCAGCTATCAGCAGGCAGCCGTCAGTTTTATCAGCACAGGCAACGCTTAGTTATCATAACCGGCTTGTAATTCGCAATGAGGTTAAAACAAAAACAGCTAATAGCTGATCGCTATTAGCTGTTTGCTGCCACACAAGGCAATGGGTAACAAGCGGTTAATCATTCAACTTCCAGTTACTAATTACCAATTACCCCTATGCCGCCAGCGGCACAAATCCGTTGCCGTAAACCTTCTGCGCCCCGGACAGCATCACAAACGCGCCGGGATCAATACGGCTGATAAGTTGCTTAAGATGATCGATCTCGGTTACCGTCAAGGCGCACATTAACACGTTGTGATTATCATCGCTGTGCATGCCGGTGCCGGACAGCGCGGTTACGCCCCGCTTCATCTCCTGGCTGATACTCTCGGCCACGCTTTCCGGATGATCGGTGATGATAAAGGCGACAGTCTGTTTGCGCGTACTGGTTGGTCGGCGCCAGGCTTGCCAGTTGAAGCCCTCTTTGTTTTCCTTTTTCAAGGGTCTATTCGCTGAGCCTGGCATTGCAGTCGGCTCTTCGTGAGGCAGCACTTCACCGGGTGCTTCCCTAAGGTGTCGGGTTAGAAAACCGGTGACAATAAGAATACCATTAAAAGTCAGGCCGATACCCAGCACTGCCCAGGCCGGAATGTTGCCAATTGCCGCCCGCGAGATAAAGTCTTCAAGAAATATAGCCGGTTCGGGGTGGAGCCAGATATTGAGAATCCAGGCCAGCCACAAAATGATATAAATCCAAACATAATTGCGGCGGAAGCGTCGCCCAAACGCCTCCCACATCGAGATAGGAAATTTGGGACGCAGCAGATTCTCGGCCAGGCTCTCTGCCCAGTCCGCAGATGGTCGAAATGGCGGGACCAGCATCGCGGCGAAAAAGTCGGTCTCCATCAGCCGCACGCGGTAGCTCCACAATTCGTAGTGGCGGTAGCGTCGAGCCTCGATGTATAAAAACAGCGTCACCAGCAGCGTGCTTAAAATAATAATCTGCGGGTCCCAGGCAATCGACAGCGTAGCGCCGGTGGTAATCACCGCCCAGTTGGTGGTGGTATCAAGCCGCCGCCGCCAGACATCGGCCCGATAGATTTCGGCCCGGAAAAAGTGAACCATCGCGTTCGTAAAGTTTCCGGCTTCAAGCTCATAGCCGCGAAACGTCCAGACCGGTTCTTTTTTTTCTTTTTGCTGGGGACTAGGATTAGGAGCCTGGGGGGCAATGGGCGGCTCTTTTGGCAAGGGCGGCGGAGTTTCAATCAGCGGCTCTTTTGGCAAAGGCAGTGGGGGCAGCGCTTCAACCGGCTCTTGTAATAGCCGCTCTGCATGCGCCCCATTTCCATTTCCATTTCCGTTGAGGCGGGGCGCTTCCTGCAATGCATCGTGTCCGGTGGTGGGCTGCCATGTGTGCATTAAGGTATCAACATTCTCTTCAACTTGCTTTTGCAGCGCATCCGTCTGCTTGACAGTTTGCTCAATCATAGAGCACATCATATTCGCAGCATAACGCTCCCAGAGTTTCAAGCTTTCCATAGGAATAATCCTCTTTCTTGTTCATCATCGAGACAAGCACTATGGTTACACTTTTTTAGAAACCCCGGTTTTTTAGCGTTAAAAAGATGCGCCTTTTACCCCAAAAGGCTATCAATTAAGCCTCAAAAACCGGGGGTTTTGTCATACTACTTTTAAAGTGTAAAGGTAGTGAGACAAAGTTGAAGCGTATACTTTCCCTAATTTTTTTATTGTAGCAGAAGCCGGTTACAGCCAAGTTACAGGGGGAGAGGGGATTGGAGATTAGATGACTGAAGATTAGGAGATGACTTTGCATCAATCTCTCAATCTCCTAATCTCTAATCTCCAGTTATCAATTACCATCCACCAACCCGGCCAAAATATCACGCCAAATATCCGCCTTAAACATCATCAAATGCCCTTCGTCGGGAATATAATGGGGTTGGCAGGTGGGGATGGTGGCGGCCAGATAACGCCCCATCGCCGGCGGAACTTGCGGGTCGGCCAGCCCCTGCCACAACTGCACCGGCGCGGTGATGTCTTTGACGTGAAAACCCCAGTCACGGGCAATCGCTAAGGCATCAAAGATATGCCCGTTCGGTCCCTGGCGATAGGTTTCTCGCAAGCTATCCAAAAAGATGGCTTTCACCTCCGGCTCTCTGAGCAGTGCCTGATCGGGCGGCGGCGAAGCATCGATCATCCGCTGCCAAATCTTCTCAGGATTATTGCGCCCTATCCGCGCATAGATCATCATCGCCGGCAACAGCGACCACCACGGCAAGCAGCCGCAGCCCGCCGTTTGAAAGCTGGTTTTAATCTGGGGATTCATCCCTTCCAGTACACCCGGCACGCGATGTGGCGCAGCGGCGCTTACCAAAGCTGCGCCGCTCAACCGGTGGGGGATTTTGTAGGCGCAGGCCATCGTGTGCGGCCCGCCCGCCGATACCCCGGCCACGGCGAAGCGCTCAATTTGCAGCGCATCGGCCAGGCCAACTACATCATCCGGCCAATCAATCAACTTCCGCTTCGGCTTCAAATCCGATAGGCCAAGGCCGGGCCGATCAACCACAATCAGCCGCACGCCCAGCGAAGCCGCAATCGAATCATCCGGGTGTCGAAACAGCCGCGAGCCGGGCATGCCGTGAAAGAAAAAAACGGGCTTACCGTCCGGGTCGCCAAACTCCGCGTACCCTAACTTGCGCCCGTCAGCCAGCACAACCTGCTGACCGATTATTGGCGGGGGCAGCTTCGGCCCACCAAAAACATTCAATATTTTGCGACAACCCTGTGGCTGCGGTTGTTCAATTTTCGACAGTACGTGTGGTTCGGTCATAATTCTCCTCTCTTGCGTGAAAATTCACATTTCCCAGACAGTATGAAGATGTGAATAAGATGGGTGTCTGGAAAATAGTTGTTGATAAAACGAATAGTTCAGGGAAAAGTTTATTGGAAGAGGTAGAAAAATTCTTTACAAAAGGGGATTGGTTATTCTCAACGTATCTTCAATGAGTTGGTCGTGGTGCATATCTTCAGAATAAACTGTGGCACAATTATTGACGAGAGCCGTGGCTAAAATCAAACTATCCCAATATGAATAACCGTATTTAGTGTTGATATTGATTGCCTGAAGAACTTTCAAAGTGTCGACCTCAACAACTGGAAATGTAGCAACTATCTCCAGGATGACTTCCTTTGCGGCCTCTGTGGATTTGAGGTTCTTCTTAGTAAAGACATTAAACAATTCACCAAGAATTTGACTGCTGACAACAACGGATTGAAAATTGTCATCGATTAGTGTTTGAATTTTTTGCTGCTTTTCATTTTCAGACGAAGTAAATAAGTAAACCCACAGATTAGTGTCGAGCAAGATTCTATCGCTCATACAGCGTTTCTCTGTTAAATGTATAATCTTCCGGTAGATCAACCGTTTGTTTACTTACAAAATCGAGAAATCGTTTCTTCTTTGTCTCGATTGCATCCGTATCTAATACAATGATATTTACGGTTTTGCCTTCCATTAGCGAACTAAGTTTTTTATTTAAGATGAGATGTCCATCTTTATAAGTGGCTTGTAGTATTTCATGCATCTCTTGATCTCCAAATTTGCAACACTTTTTATACTATAATTTTAACACGATATGGCAAGCCTGTCATTTCATAATTAGGCTGATAGAGCATTTTTCCATACAAACGTTGCTTGGTAATGAGTAACGTTTATGGTACACTTTTACTAATCTTTCACTGCATTCATATAGGACAATACTATGCAAATGACATTAGATGTACCGGAAGAATTAGCGGCTCGTCTAAGTGCGTTAGGTGATAGCCTCCCTCGAATTTTAGAGCTGGGATTGCGCGAGTTGGATGCCTCGGCGCAATTTACATTTGAAGGGGCAGCGGAGATCCTGGAATTTTTAGCCCGACTGCCTACTCCGGAAGAAATTATTGCTCTGCGTCCTTCGACGAAACTACAAGAGCGAATAGATATTTTACTTGAGAAAAATCGTTCGGAGGGATTGAGTGCTACGGAAGAAAAGGAGTGGGAGCAATATCAATATTTAGAGCATCTTGTACGCATCGCAAAGGCTGAGGCTCATTTAAGACTGAACTCTGCCTAACACGTTATGAGCAAAACCTACATCTCCGCTACACTTCGACAACGGGTTTATGATCGAGCCAACGGTTGTTGTGAGTACTGCCTTATTCCCGAAATAGCTGTTCTCGTTCCGCACCAGATCGACCATATTATTGCCGAGAAACATGGTGGTACAACGGATGCTGAAAATCTAGCACTTTCTTGTACCTTATGTAACAAACATAAAGGTAGCGATATTGCCTCTCTTGACCCTATGACCAAAAAATTTACGCCTCTCTACAACCCTCGACAAGATCGTTGGCGCGATCATTTTCAGCTAAACAACGCCGAGTTTGTAGCCATAACTTCTATTGGTCAAGTAACTATTCGGCTGTTACAAATGAACCGCTCTGATAGAGTAGAAGAACGTCGTCTGCTTCTACGCTCTAATCTGATCCATATACCAGAATAAGTCATCTACCAAACATATTAAAGTTATGATAACCGGAGTAGTTCGTAGTAATGGCTTTAGCGGAGCCATTTAAGATAAAGGCTAAAGCCATTACTACGAACTGAATATTCACCTATCGCATCAACTGCCGATGATCGACCGCAATGCATGCATCCTCGATAACTTCCAGCCCCGCCGTGCGTGCTTTTTGAGCCGCTTCTTCATTGTGAAGACCCAACTGCATCCAAACGCTTTTGGCCCCCACCTCAATCGCTTCATCAACGATGGGGGGAATGTGCTCGTTGCGGCGAAAAATCAACACCATATCAATTGGCTCCGGCACTGAACGCAAATCGGGGTATGACTTCTCTCCCAAAGCCTCATCGAGTTCAGGATTAACGGGAATAATGCGGTAGCCAACTGATTGCATATATTTCGGTACAGTATAGCCGGCTCGCGTTTGGCTGGCCGACAGCCCCACCACGGCAATGGTACGGGTGGCGTTAAGAATTTGTTTTTTATCTTCAATCATCATTTACTCCGTACACCAACTCAAACAGCCGATTTGGACTGAGTGGTATTTCCAAAATTTCGGGAGCATCGTCGCTCAAGGCATTTTCAACGGCTTGCACAAATGCCGCCGCCGCCGGAATAGCCCCGGCCTCGCCCGCGCCTTTAATCCCCAACGGGTTCAGCGGCGACAGCGTCTCGAAGTGGCCAATTTCCATGCGCGGCACATCCATCGCCGTGGGCAGCAAATAATCCATAAATGAAGCGTTCAGCAACTGGCCGTTCTCATCAAAATGAAGCTGCTCGTAAAAGGCGTTGCCCAACCCTTGCGCCACCCCGCCGTGAATTTGGCCATCGAGAATCAGCGGGTTGATAACTTTACCGCAATCGTGAACGACCACATATTTTTTCACCTCAACCAGCATCGTATCGGGATCGACCTCGACAATAAGCGCGTGGACTCCGCTGGCGGTTGTGCCGCTTTCCGGGCCAAAATAAGATGTCGCTTCCAGGCCGGGTTCGGTGCCGGGGCGAACGGCTCCCCGCAGTGGGTTGGCCATTAACG
>JAGRBY010000413.1 GCA_020433835.1 Anaerolineae bacterium
CCATTGATATCAATAAAGAAGGCGAAATTACGCTCGACGGCCAAGTGATTAACGCCGATATGCAGCAAATGCCTAATACCCATATGCATTCAATTATTATTGACGGCCGCTCGCACGATGTACGCCTCAGCGAGGGAGAAGGGGTATATGTGGTGCAGGTTGGCGGGCAAATTTACGAAGTCGTGGTTGAGGATGAGCGAACACGCCGCCTGGCCGGGTTGAAAGGTGGCCCAGGGTTAAGTGGCGAAGCCATCCTTAAAGCCCCCATGCCGGGTGTGGTCATCGAGGTGCCGGTAGAAGCCGGCCAAGAGGTAGAGCAAGGTGATATTGTCATCGTGCTTGAGTCGATGAAAATGCAGAATGAATTCAAAGCGCCTCGCGCCGGAACCGTTCATATGGTTTATGTTGCTGCCGGCGACAAGGTTGATCAGAATCAAACCATGATAACCATTACCTAAAGTTACCCATTTAATAGAACTTATGCTATAATGACATAAATATCCCGTAAGGGCCGAATGATTTGGGGAAAAGTCAGTACAGTCAAAAACCACGGGCTTTGCATGTCCTTTGGCCCTACCTTACCGTAATGCCTCAAATTTGCTATCCTGAAGCTTTTTAGTGGCCGGCACTGAACCGTGCCGGTCACTATTTGTCATCATCGGTATAAACTGTCGCAATTTTAGGTATAAGTTCTTAATTAAATGAATAACTCACGGTATAACAAAAAAAATATACCTAAGACAAGCCCTTTCCTCAGTCATCGCTTTGAGGATATAGACATTGATAAAAACGCCTCTAACCGGGACCTGGTTGAACGCCTCTCAAAAGAGTTGAAACAGGTTACAGCCCTCTATAACACCGGTGTTTCCCTTAACTCAAGTTTAAATCCTAAAGATGTAATTCTGTCCATTTATCATGAAAGCGGCCGTTTGGTCGACACCTCTAATTTTGCCCTCATTATATTTGAAGAAGAAAAAAAGGTTTTGAGGATGGTTTTAACCATCAATCGGGGCAGAATTTTAAATCCGTTTTCAGCTAAGATGGCGAACAAAAGAGGTATAGTTTACCGTGTTTTAACCGCGCATGCTCCGGTTCTTGCTCACGATCTAACCCAAGGCGATGAAATTTTTGAATTGTCAGACTATTATCCTGAAATTCAACCGCGTTCTTGTTTGGGAATTCCCATTATTAACCCGGTTCTCAACGATAAAATCGCTCAAGGAGCCATTATTTTGTGGGATTACGAGCCGAATACGTTTAACAACCATCATATTTGGTTGTTATCAGCCATTGGCACCCAGGCTTCTATTGCCCTGCGTAATGCCCAACACTTTGCCTCTAGCCAGCATCGGGCGGAAGAGATGGCTCATTTACGAGACCTGGCTCAACGCAAAGCCGATGAAATGTCTTTCTTAAATAAGGTGGCGCGCACTTTAGGGTCTACGCTTAACCTTAATAAAGTTCTTACCAATATTATGGAGCAAGTTGAGGTTATGTTGGCGGTTGAAGCCGGATCGCTCCTGTTAACCGATCAGTCTACAGGCGAACTTGTTTTTCAAATTGCCCTTGGCGACAAAGCTGATGAGGTTAAACCATTTCGCGTTCCCAAGGGGCAGGGTATTGCTGGTCAGGTGGCTCAAAGTGGTCAACCTCTTATTATTAGTGATGCCGGCCTTGATGCTCGCCACTTTAAAGATTTGGATGAAAAGATCCAATTTGTTACCCGCAATATTTTATGTGTGCCGCTTATTTTACATGGCCAGGTTATTGGAGTATTGCAGGTGCTTAATAAAAAGGTGGGTGATTTTACCCAAAATGACTCTGAACTCCTCAGTTCTATTGCCTCCTATGCGGCTATTGCCATCGAAAATGCACGTCTGTACCAAAGCCTTGAAGAAGAACATACGCGCACAATTCAAGCGGAGCGAGCCGCCAGAAACCAACTCGCTCGTGACTTGCACGATGGTCCAACGCAGTTGGTCGCGGCAATGATGATGAATTTGGACTTTGCTGCAAAAGCCCTCAAAAACGATCGGCTTGATATGCTGCCTAATACGCTCACTGAAATGGAAGAGTTAGCCAAACGGGCCAGCCATCAAATGCGAACACTGCTGTTTGAACTTCGGCCACTGGTTCTTGAAACCCAGGGACTGGGAGCGGCTCTGGAAGTATTTCTTGAGCGCCGCCAAAAAGATATTGAAGAAACACAAAGTACCAAACTTAAGCTTGAACTCAGCGCTCACCATCCCGATGGTGATATCTCGCGCCAAGAAGATAATATCGAATCGACGATTTTTGCTATTGTTCAGGAAACCGTCAATAACGCAATTAAGCACGCCAAAGCAGGTACTATTGTGGTTGGCCTGAAGGAAACCCCAAACGGTATCTATGCTTCGGTTAAAGATGATGGCCTTGGATTTGATTTAGAGGCTGTCATGAAAAATTATGAGACGCGCGGCAGCTTAGGGATGATCAACCTTCGGGAGCGAGCCGAGTCAGTGGGTGCGGAATTTTCTATTGAAAGTAAAATGGGTACTGGAACCCACATCGCTATTTATGTGCCCAAAGAACGGGCTGAAAAAGAAAAACGTAAGAAAAAGCGAACCGTAACCGGTATTCTCAAACTGCCCACGTACGAGCCACCTTCGATGAACACGCTGTAAGCCCTCAAAAGTTTTCACGAATCCAATTTAATGCTAAAATTCTGACTGGTGCCGCTTTATGGCACTTTTTTGTTCTTATCTCATATTGAGCCTGATAACCCAAGCTATGCATAATTCAGCACTGACCTTATTAAGAAATTGGATAACTGCCGATAACCCTCGCCTGGCGATGACCGGCGTACTTTTTGTAATTGTTGTCGCCGGTGTTCTCGTTGGCGCTGTTTTTGGTACGCTTGGCCCAATTATCAGTATTGGTTTGATTGGAGCCGTGTTAGTCGGTATTTTGATGCTGCGCAGTACGCAGGTAGGGCTAACCGTGATGATAGCCTTAATCTGCCTGCTACCCTATGGCGCACTGCCCTTCAAAGTCGGTTTTAGACCCACATTTTTGGATGTGGCTCTGGTCGCCCTTTTTGCGGTGTGGCTGCTGCGGCTGATTACCGGGCAGCAGCGAACGTTTATCACCTCGCCCTTGGGGCCATTGGTATTTTTCTTTCAAGGGTGGGCTGTTTTTATCTTTATTTTTGGTCTCCGTTATGGGGGCTTGAACGTTACCATTGCCCGCAACTTTTTAGAGGTGTTGCTGGCGGTTAGCCTATTTTTTCTGATTATCAACCAAGTGAGAACCCTCAAGCAGTTGAACCAAATCTCGCGGGCCATTATTCTTGCCGGCGGGGGAACCGCCTTGCTGGGTATTTTCTTTTACGTTATCCCAGAAACGTGGAGTATCCAGCTTCTATCGCTGCTGCGCGTGTTTCAATATCCCACCGAAGGCATTCTGCGCTACATTGAAGACAACCCCGAACAGCCCATGCGGGCCATCTCGACGTCTATCGATCCGAATGCTTTGGGCGGGTTGCTGGTTTTTTTGACCATCATTAGCGTGACGTATCTTTTTTCAAAGCAGCCAGTTATGCCTCGGCGCTATCTCTTTCTCATCGCAGCGATGACCTCGCTTACGCTTTATCTTACATTTTCACGCGGCTCGCTGTTAGGCGTTATCGCCGGTTTGGGCATCATCAGCCTGCTGCGCTATCGCAAGCTGGTGTGGCTGATGATCGCTGTCGCGGCGATGATGGTCGTTTTACCCCAAACCCAGGTTTACGTAGAGCGCTTTGTCGAGGGTATCCGGGGCCAAGACCTGGCAACCCAGATGCGCTTTGGCGAATATAAAGACGCTTTTAATTTGATCAGCCGCTATCCGCTTACCGGGGTGGGCTTCTTTGGTACGCCCGATATCGATGTGTATGTCGGCGTTTCTAGTGTTTATCTGCTGCTGGCTCAACAGCTTGGTATTGTGGGAGCCGGTCTGTACGCCCTAATCGGTCTTGTCTACCTGGTGATTGTCTTCACAATGATTCACCGTTTGCCTTCTGATCATCCTCTGGAAACGCCGCTGCTGGCTTATGGAGCGGCTATTTTGGGAGCTATGATTGGCGGGGTGTTCGACCACTTTTACTTTAACCTCACCTTTATCCACATCGCCGCTTTCTATTGGCTGACGATAGGGCTGGGGATGGTGGCCGTGCTGCTGCGTCGCCAAGAGCTTGAGCCAAGGGCCAAAGGTGACAGTCGCGTAAGCACCCATCGACAATAACAAACGACCGCTTTTACGTTAGCATAATAAAAAAAGAGCACCCCTGCCTCAGCAAGGATGCTCTTTTTATTTTTCTACAGCTTACGCGTTATGCGGTGTCTATTGACAATCCCAGGCTTGCGGCCCTTCGGCACCAAAGTTGATGCTGACCAGAACCAGGTCAAAGATGTCGATGACTTCATCCTGGTTGATGTCGGCGGCCAGACCGGAGCCGGTTTGGTCGAAGCTGACACCGACAGCCGTGGCATCCTCGATATCGACCTTGTCGTCGTTGGTGATGTCACCGCTAAGCAGCGTTACCGCGTTGAGAACCGTTTCCGGTGTTGCTACCGTGGCCTCGGTACAGACGGCTGATAAGTAGCCGGGTGCGTCGGCGGTAAAGATCATCCCCGGGCCGGCCGGTATGTTGACCAGCGAGAAGTCGCCGTTGGTGTCGGTGTTGGTGGTAGCAGCACCGTTGGCGCTCACTTCTGCTCCAGACCAATCATTGTTAGTGCGTCCGGCCAGAATAACCTGACCGATAACTTCGGCTTTACCAGGTTCAACAGTCGGTACGGGTGTCGGTTCGTCGGTGGGAACCGGAGTCGGTTCATCGGTGGGTTCAGGTGTCGGCTCGTCGGTCGGAGTCGGTTCAGGTGTTGGTTCGTCGGTGGGAACCGGAGTTGGTTCATCGGTCGGGACCGGAGTCGGTTCGTCAGTTGGTTCAGGCGTCGGCTCATCGGTCGGAACCGGGGTTGCATCGCCTTCGACCACAATCGAGCCGTTTGTGCTGGTTACTTCAATCGGAGTCGCTTGCGGATCGCTTAACTTGGTGTTGTTAAAGGTAAATTCGGCAGTGCCGGTTGCATTTTTGGCTGTCGCTTCAAAGGTTAACAGCGTTACGTTTCCGGTTAAGCCCGGTACGCGGCCTGTTTTACTGGCAATCAAGACAATTTTTCCGTTCGTGTTATCGGCATTATCACTCATTACGTAGTCAAAACCGTTATTGGCTTTAGCACTGTCAATCGTAATCAGCTCCGTATCAAACAGTAATTCTAATTGAACCCCGTAAATGCCCGGTTCGGAAACGTTTTGAGCCACAATACTGCCGCTAAAGCTTTGACCTGCTTCTACAGTGCTGGGTAAATCAAGCACAAGGGTTACGGCTTGAATCGGATCGGGGGTTGGTTCGTCGGTGGGGACAGACGTCGGTTGGGTGGTTGGTGTCGATGTTGGGGCGACCGTGGGTTCGTCCGTTGGCACAGCCGTTGGTTCATCCGTGGGTACGTCTGTCGGTTCATCCGTTGGCTCCGGAGTTTCCGAAGGCAGAGGTGACTGAAAGACACTGCTGGCCAGGGCTGGTGATACGTCTGCCTGAATAAATATAGGCAAGACCAAGGCAACTATTGCTAAGATTATTGCATAGCTCGTAAAGGTGTTGTGTTTCATGTATTCATGCTCCTCATCTGTAATCTAGTTGGTCAGTCACCCTTAGCGCAACGAAAGCCGTTCCGAACTTATACAAGCCGAGCATTAACCCTTTTACCGCGTTGGTATCATATATTATGGGGTAAATAAGGTTTTTGCGAGAAAGCTATTGGTTGTTAAGGTGCTGCCTAAAATCTATTTTTTATAGTATATCGTCTAGAGCGCAGAGTGTGAAGCGTAAAATATTCGTGATCTTTGCTAAGAATAAGGTGAAGAAAAACAGGGGCTACATAGGTATTTTACGTAGTTTGTACGTGAGGAGAGAAAAGGGGTAGTTTGTGAGACAGTTGGTTAGTTGGATAGCAGATGAAGTAACACCTCAGGTGACTGGCACTTTTGCTCAAATAGAGAACATTGCGTGGTATCTAACGCTACAATTACCGCGATTAAGTGCCAGTCACCTGTCTTACAACCAACTATCCAACTAACCAACCACCAAATTGACCAACGCTTTACTTAGAGTTACCGTTGGTTTTGCCGTTGGCTTTCGTTTTATCACGCCAACTTTTCTTTTTAACCTGCATTGGCAAGTTGTAGCGGCGTACTTTGTCGAACTGATACAGTGCATTGGCGACCGCCCCCGCTGTCGGCACCAGGCCGATTTCGCCGACACCCTTGGCCCCGTAGGGACCGTAAGGATCAGGCACTTCAACGCCGATGATTTCCATCTCCGGCATCTCCCAGGCCCGCAGGATGCCGCAGTCGCGCAGGCGGGTGCTCTTGGGCCGACCTTCCTCTAAAACCAGGTTTTCGCTGATGGCGTAGCCCAGCCCCATATGGATCGATCCCTCAAGCTGCC
>JAGRBY010000414.1 GCA_020433835.1 Anaerolineae bacterium
CCGCCGCGACGGTAACCGATTCGGTGGGGGGTAGATCGCGCAACAGAGCGGCCAAAAAACCGGCAATAGCCGAGTCGCCGGCTCCGGTTGTGCCGACTGCTTTGGTTTGGAAGTTTGGCACCCAAAACTCGCGGTTAGCCCAGCGCGCGGTATCGAGCGGTTGGGCACGGCCGATCTGTTGCAGACTCATCGCATCAGCGGTGCGCAGATACATCCCCAGATGCCCGGCTTTGAGCAGAACGATTTTGGCCCCCATAGCCAGCAAATCGGCGGCGATGGTTGATAGGAGTGAGGGGGTGATGGCTGTTTCGTTTGCGCTAACCTGGGCCAAGATGTGCGGATAGAGCGTTTGCAAAACTTCCTCGATGCTGGGTACAAAGAGATCGACATAGGGAAGCGTATTTTTGAGAATAACCGGCCAGTTGGCCTGGCCCGACGGCGCATTGGGATCGGGCATGGCCATATCCAGCGAGGTCGTGATGCCGGTGGCTTTGGCCCGGCGAAACATCGTGATGAGTTCGGTACCGTCATTCTGATAAAATCGCTTCATGAGAGGCGGATAGCCAAAATGAAAAAGGTCGGCCTGTTCCAGCAAAGGGTAGTCGATGTCATCGGCCCCGAAGGTGTCGTTGGGGCCGGGGCCGTGAAGAAAAAGGCGGTCGGTACCGGGCGGGCTGAGGATAATGGTGTACGAACTGGCCTCGTTGGGGGTGATGTGCATGCCGTCGGTCAGATGGGGGTCTACTCTTTGAATGATGTCTAAGGTGGCCTGACCGAAAGCATCGTTGCCGATTTTGCCCATCAGGCGGGTATCGATGCCGAGTTTGTAGAGCGTTTGACCGGTATTGGAAACCGCGCCGCCGGTAGCCATTAAAACCGGGCCGGTTTCAATTAAGCGACCGGGGCGAAAGGTTGAGGCAAAGTCACCGACCTCGTTCATTGCGGGGATAACGTCTAAACAAATGTGGCCTGCTACAATGCAAATTTTTGAGGGTTTATGGGTTGTCGTCATTGTCAATCGTTTGTTTTGGTGATGTTGGATAGTTATTCAGCCTTGTTTCGTCTGTGACGGCTGAACCGCTACATGGGTATCGTATAAAAAGAAGCCGGGGAAGCGCTCATCAGCGTTGAGACGTTCCAGATGGGCCTGAACCAGCACCCGTACCCGGCGAATGTTGTCGGCGCTGTTAAAGGCTTCAGTTTTGCCCAAAAGCGATTCTTTCACTTGGTCCAAACTTGGTAGGTTGCCTTGCATCATAGCCTGGAACAGTTGAAAGGTAGCCACCACTTCGTCTTTAACCGCCAGAGCGAGAATGTTGTCGGCAACACCGGCCTCGTTGAGGGCCAACCGTATTTTTTTCTCGCTGCCGCAATCTTGAATGTTGACATCGTCTAACTGGCAGCGAATGTAATCGACCGGGTTAAACGGTTCCATAAAGATTTTGACATCTTGGCCGCTGGTCAGGGCATAGAGCAGCAAAAAGCCGATTTCGGTGGCAGCGGCTTTTGAGGAGGCTTCAGCCATGAGCGGCAGCAGCAGAACATCGGCTTCGCGTTTGTACTCGGTTTCAATAGAGAGCAGCGTGCGCGTTGCCAGCGCCACGCCCAGGTTATCGACGCTGCCATAGGGGATTTGCCAGGCTTTGGCAATGGCTCCTTCCGACAAAATTTTAACCGGCTGGCCTTTGGCGTAATAGGCGGCCGTGAGAGCGTTGCGCTTGCGCTTAAAGGTTTCATGATGAATTTCATCATAGGCTCCGCCCGATCCCCCAATCAACACCCGGCGCGGATAGTTTTGGCGGCGTCTAACCCGTTTCTCCAAAAACTCGGTGTAGGGTAGCCCTTGTTGGCTTTGCACCATTTGCTGCTTGGCGGCATCGCAGCACATAATGGCCAGTTCTTTGAGATCATCGCCGCGATGGATGCGTAACAGACCGGCCAGACTGGCTGTGGCCTCGATATTTTCCAGCGACATTTCGAGCATCATGTATTGGGCAATGGCTCCCGGCTCGTTGAGGCTGGTCAAGAGACCTTCCTCTATCGAGACGATAACAATCTGGCCGCGCAGCGCGGCAGAGGTGAGCGCCAGCCCAATTTCGGCAACCGAGCCGAGGCTGCCGTTGAGCAGTTCGTTGTTTTCCAGCCGGATGACAATGACCGACGCGGCGGCTAACACTTCAGCTTCAATTTTGCTGTAGGCAGGGTCCCAGTCGGTGGTTTGCGGATCAAACCCTTTTATCTTTTCCTGTTCAAAGACGTTGAGAAAGATTTCGTCTTTGCGCCATACAGCCGAGGCATGGGTTGAGCCATACCAGCCAACCACATTAAGCAGCTGTGAAGGTGTCCGCTCTAAAGTACCGATAGTCTGCTTCCAGGTAGCCGGAGTAATAACAAGGTTGCTCGTTAGGTCATTGGCCATGATCTTTATTCCTTTGTAAAACAACAGACGGGTTAAATTAAGAATTAAGAATTAAGAATGATGAATTATGAGGAATGAGAGTGAAAAAAACTCATAATTCATCATTCTTAACAATTCATACTTACAACGTAACAACTTGGCCGGTGGCCGCCGATTTGTAGGTAGCCAGCATGCTTTTGAGAAACTCGCGGCTGAGGCTGAGCGGCACAACCGGGCTGGCTCCGTCGAGTAGGCAGGCTTCCATCGCCTGTACCTCGCACAGGTAGGGATTGACGGCGGGAATGGTGATGGTTTCTTCTTTGCCGTCGATGGTGCTGAAGAGCATGTGGCTCTCTTTGCCCTCAACGCCCGGTTTCCAGGGTTCGGCAATGGCAATGGTGCCTTTATCGCCAACAATGTAGACTGCCTGGCGGAAGGCGGTGCGGAAGCCGGAAGATACCTGGGCGATGGTGCCACTGCCAAATTTGAGCTGCGCCCGCATGGCGACATCGACATTGCTTTCCCCCACAATTTGATCGGCCCAAACCTGAGCCGGAGCGCGACCGCCGGTCATAAAAACGGCCATACTGTTGGGATAGACGCCCACATCCCAGGCCGCGCCACCCACCAGATCGCTTTGCAAACGCACGTTGGCTGCATTTTCCGGCGGCAGATAGAAGTTGAACCAACTGTTGACAAGTTGCACCTTGCCGAGTTGGCCCTCTTCTATCATCGACCGCACTTTGAGGGTTTGGGGGTGGTGCAGGTACATAAAGGCTTCAAAAATGGTTACGCCGCCATCGACCGCCGCCGATTCAACCTGGTCGAACTCTTCCATGCTGATGACCAGCGGTTTTTCGCACAGCACGTGCTTGCCGGCCTCTGCCGCTTTAACCGTCCACTCGCAGTGCATGCCGTTGGGCAGGGCGTTGTAGATAACGTCGATATTGGGATCGGCTAAAAGTTCTTCGTAGCTGCCGAACGCTTGGGGAATACCTTTTTCCTGGGCATAGGCCTGCGCCCGTTCCAGACTGCGACTGCCGACAGCCACCAGCTCGCTGCGTTCGGCCTGACGAATGGGATCAATTAAGGCATCATTAATTTTGGCGGTGGTTAGCAGCGCCCACCGAATTTTATCAGGCATTGATATGTACCTCGTATCTTATTTTTAGAGTTGACACAAAAAGGGGAGTAGGGAGTAAGGTGTAGGTAGTAGGGGATTTTTCCCGTGATCTCTACTTTCTACTTCCCGGTTGGGTATATAGATGGTAGTCATGTAAGCACTTCTATTGTAACAGCGAACGCTACAATTTTGCAATTTCAAATTGCCTGCGGTTTTTCGGAATATGTCTTACGCAAAAGTCTGGTGACAGTCACTTATTGTTTATAAAAAGGAGTGCCTCGCTTACAGACGCGCCGGTTCCTCGACCACCCGTCGGCCGATTGGTCGATCAGACAGCGGTAGATGGATGACCGCAGCCACAACGCCCAGTACGATGGCCGCTATCCAAACGCTGTTGTACGAGCCGGTGCTATCGTAAATACGTCCGCCTAACCACACCCCCAAAAAGCTGCCAACCTGGTGAAAGAAGAAAACAATGCCGTACAGCGTGGTCATATAGCGCGAGCCGAAAATCTGGGCGACCATACCGCTGGTGAGCGGCACGGTCGCCAGCCACAGGAAGCCAATTGCCGTGCCGAAAACAAGTGACGATACGTTGGTAATCGGCAGTACCAAAAACAAAGCGATGACGATAGCTCGCGTAAAATAGAGAAAGGCCAGCAAATTCTTCTTGCGATAGCGATCCCCCAGCCAGCCGAACAAATACGAACCGACAACATTCGAGAGACCGATTAAGGCCAGCGCGGTGGCTCCGGCCATTGGTGATACGCCCTGGTCAGAGAGAAAAGCCGGCAGGTGGGTGGCGATAAAAGCAACGTGGAAGCCGCACACAAAAAATCCGGCGTTGAGCAGCCAGTAACCGGAATGGCCGCCGGCTTTGGCCAGAATCTGCGGCAGTGAGTTGGCCTCAAAGCCGTCGAGCAAATCCTGCGTATTGTCAGCCGGTTGGTTGGGGAAACCGAAGGCCAGTAGAACGATTAAACCGACGATCCCCGCCATAACCACAAATGACATTTCCCAACCAAAGTTGCTGAGCAGCGCCTGCGCTCCCGGCACCACTAAAAACATGCCCAGCGATCCCGCCGCGGTGGTAATGCCAAACGCCGAACTCCGTTTCTGGGGCGGCACCACCTGGGCTACGGCTCCCAACACAACCACATACGTTGTGCTGCTTAAAGCCAGCCCGGCCAGCAGCCCCAGCGACAGGTACAGACCGGCGGCGCTGGTTAATACCGTCACCAGCAGCAAACTGACCGCGTACAGTAGCCCGCCGCCCAACACGATCCAGCGCGAGCCGAAGCGGTCGGCGACCACGGCCATTAACGGCAGACCGAGAATGATGTTTTGCAAGGCAATCGCCAGGCTGAACACCTCGCGGCCGGTGCCGAGACCGCTGCTAATCGGCTGCAAAAAGATACCGAATGCCTGGCGCACGCCCATACTGATCGTTACAACTACTGCCCCACAAATGATGACGATTGTTGATTTTTTAAGCAAGGGTGATCTCTCTATAAGTCAAACAGCCAAATTTTGTCGCGCAGTATCGATAACGGGTAGGTTATTCAGTCTCTAATTACCATTTACCATTTACCCTAACTTACGTGCGGAAGTGGTTTAACTCACGAATTTAAGCCGCTTCCGTCTCTTCCAACACCGTAACAATATGGTGATGATTTACCGTTCCCCATTGCGCGATCATATCCAGAATGGGTTTTAATGTTTCGCCAAACGCACTTAAAGAGTATTCAACTTTGGGCGGAACTTCAGGATAAACTTTGCGGTCAATCAAACCGTCCTTTTCCAGATCGCGCAGTTGCTGAGTCAGCATTTTGGCCGTAATATCGGGCATCTGACGTCTAAATTCGCCAAAGCGGAGCACACCCTGTTGGTGCAGCTTCCACAGAATGCGGGGTTTCCATTTGCCGCTTAACAATTCTAAACCGGTTTCAACCGGACAGACGTGGATTCTGTTATGTGAAAGAGCCATAGTAGTTTCCTTTTGGGTACTAGGTCACAAAAAAGTGCATACTTCACAAGTTTATACCGGGATGTTAAACTGTCAAAAACTAATCTCATATGAGTTACGCACTTCAAAAGCGACTGTCACCTGTTTTCGATAATGTCTAATATCGAGCCAGAGACTAACTGTAAATGACAACAAAAACCGATCCGCCAAATGATGCCCTCAAAGGCAAGGTTATCTACTTTTTGATCCTGGTCATCCTCAACCAATTTATGTATCCGATTACGCAGCAGGGTGGCATCTTTCTCATTTTGTACCAGTTTCTCTATGCCTCGATGTTTGCTGCCGGGATTTATATTGCCAGCGACAGCCGTTTTCATGTGGTGGTAACGGTCTCAACGGCCCTGATCTATTTGGGCTTCGGCTTTTGGTACGCGCTTGACCCCACCGATGAATGGAAGATACTGGCCGCCTATGTGGCGCTGGTTCCTTTTTTAGCCATGGTGCTGATGGTTCTGTTCCGGTATATCTTTTTGGCGCGAACGGTCACGCATGATGTGATATACGCGGCAATTTCCATCTATCTGCTGCTTGGCGGTATTTTTGTGCCGATATACGGTATTTTAGAGTCGCTGTGGCCGGGATCTTTGGTCGATGGAGCCGCACCTGACGCGCCGATTGTGTGGCAGCAGTTGATCTATTTCAGTTACGTCTCGCTGACCACGGCCGGCTACGGCGATTTCTTACCGGTTTCATGGTGGGCACGCTCCATTGCCAGCGCCGAAACCGTCATCGGCGTTTTATATCTGGCTATTCTGATGGCGCGGTTGGTGGGATTATTTTCGCAAAAAGAGTAATGTAAGAAACTGTTTTAAAGGCCTCAAAGGATCCACAGATGGACACCGATTCTCACAGATACTATCAAAAGTCAGATAAAAATCAGTGACTACACCTGCACTGCGCGCAGGCGCAAGTGTCCGTGTAAATCTGTGGACAACTCTGTAAACGCTGACTTTTAAGCAGCTTCTAAGCC
>JAGRBY010000415.1 GCA_020433835.1 Anaerolineae bacterium
GGCAGTTCGATGTAAACCGGGCGGGTGTTGACCTTACAGCTTTGCAAAACGCGGGCGATCTCTGCCGGGGCGCTTTGCGGACGGCTAAGAATGGCCTGATCGCACGTAATCTCTCGAAATATCTCAAATTGCGAGTCGAGCGACTTAACCTGGTGATGCAGCAGAAAACCGGTGCTCCGTTCGTGAATACCCGGCGCGCCGGATATCACCACCAACGGCGATTTCTCGGCGTACGCCGCCGCGACCGCGTTAACCATATTCAGCGCTCCGGCCCCGTAAGTTACAACGGCTACACCCAATCCACCGTGCAATCGCGCCGCTGCATCAGCCGCAAAGCCGACGCCGGGTTCGTGACTGAGCGTATAGAGCGGCAGCACCTGCGATTCTTCAATAACTTTAAAGAAGGGCAGTGCAAAATCGCCCGGAATACCAAAAATCTCATAAGCGCCCTGCGCTTTGAGCGCTTCTAACAAAGCCAAACCAATCTGCATAAGGGAAGTTCTCCTATGGCTAAATAGCGGTTGATACGTGGAACAGGCCGGATGTCCGGGACCATAGCTGTATGGTATTGGGCAAAACAGGAAATGTCAAAGCGTTCTTGGCGGGAAGCGTTGCCATTCAGGTATAGAGCGCCATAGAAACACTGAATTTCTGAGGAAAATGGTTACACGGATCTCCGTGCCGGGTTCACATCAATCCAATGCCAAGAAAGAGCCGACAATGGATATCAGGAATTCAGTGAAATCATAAATTTCAGTGTTTCAGTGTTTCAATGCACGGATTGCCCAAATTCTAAAATGCACTCTTGAGCAGGCGAAGCCCGAATTTAACAGGCATCGACACCGATGTATTCGGATGCAAAATCCCCCAAAAATTTTTTTTACCTCATTTTTGGACGCAAAATCGCCCTAATTTTTTTTTCAAAGCCGTTTTTGCGTCCAAAATCGACCTAATTTTTTTTTCTACCCCAATTTTTGGATCTGAAATCGCCTAAATTTTTTTTCAAAGCCGTTTTTGCATCCAAAATCGCCCTAAATTTTTTTTCGAACCCGTTTTTGTATCCAAAATCGCCCAATTTTTTTTTCGAACCCGTTTTTGCGTCCAAAATTGCCTGTTTTTTTTTCGAAACCCAATTTCGGATGTGCGAACGGCGTTTTTTATAGGACTTACGCAGTTCGTAGAACAATTTGCTAAATTGTTCGCATCTTGGGACAAACAAGAGGCACAAATTGGCAATTCGTGCTACAAAACTGCTGATGTCGCGTCAACAGCGTTTTTTATACATGACTTCCCAAATCTTACGGCTATGGCCCTGTTTATAGCTGTTCAGAGACTTAACAAATCCTTTGAGAGAAAATTGAGTAAAAATTAAGTGGCACGCGCTACAATAACATCGATAACCAAAATCTGAATGGGTTTGAAACGAGATAAGCTCATTCGCTAGGAGGAGTTAGCGGATTGGGTGTTTGAAAATATATTCTTTTCCAGTGCCTCAAGCTGTAACACTCACCATCCTCGCAACGGTTGAATACATCATGGTGAGCTATGCCACAAGTCGAACAATTCCATAAGCAAATAGAATTAAATAACCGCCGTTTGCAAAAGCTTCAGGAACAAAAAGCAGCCTATGGGGTCGATACGCGGCCTCATGTCTTGATAGAAATAGAAGATATCGAAGCGGAAAACAAAAATTTGCAAACAACGCTGGCTAGCATCCAAGAAATCGCGTCGACGAACCCTTACTGCGGTTTGTTTGCTTTCCGCGAAGAAGATGCCCCCTTTTTCTTTGGCCGCGAGGTGTTCACGCAGCGACTGGTTAAGGCTACGAACCGGAAACCTTTCGTCACCGTCATCGGCCCATCGGGCAGCGGAAAATCTTCGGTTGTCTTTGCCGGATTGGTGCCGCAACTGCGTTCCGAGGGCAGCTGCCTCATTGCCGCCTTTCGTCCGGGGCCTCGTCCCTTTGTTGAATTGGCGGATGCTTTGTTTCCCTTGCTTGAACCGGCAGCCACCGAAGTGACACGGCTCATCGAAAGCCCAAAATTAGCCAATGCTTTTCGGCACCATGAAATCGATCTTTTCAGAGTAGTAAACCACATTCTGCACAAGCATGGGCCAGCCAAACGATTAATTTTAATTGCTGATCAATTTGAAGAACTATATACGCTGAATCCCGAGCAAGAAACCCGTCGCGGCTTCTTAGAGGTATTGCTAAAAGCCATCAAAGCGAGTAGCAGCGAAGCAGGCCTTCCCTTTACATTAGTACTCACGCTGCGGGCCGATTTTTTGGAGCAGGCCTTAACCTATCGTCCTTTTGCAGACATCTTGCAAGACACGAGCCAAATATTAGGGGCCATGACCACAGAAGAGTTAAAAGAAAGTATTGAAAAACCCATTTATAGGCAAGGCGCACGTTTTGAAAATCGCTTGGTGGGCCGCATCTTAGAAGACGTGGGCGATGAGCCGGGTAATTTGCCTTTGCTTGAATTTGCTCTCACGCAGCTATGGAATCGCCAAATAGAGGGCCAATTGACCCACGCGGCTTATGAAGCGATAGGTCAAGTGGCGGGAGCATTAACCCATTATGCCGATGAGATATTTGGCAACTTAAACACATATGAGCAGGCACAAGCCCGGCGCGTTTTTATTCAATTGGTCCAGCCCGGCATAGGCACAAAGGATACGCGGCGATTAGCCACGCGCATCGAATTTGATAAAACCGATTGGCACTTAATTCAAAAGTTAGCCGACTTTCGCCTGGTTGTTACCAATCGCGATGGCACGAATAAAGAAACGGTTGAAGTTGTCCACGAGGCGCTCATTCAAAATTGGGAAATGCTGCGAAACTGGATAGCGGAATACCGCAAATTTCGTATATGGCAAGAAGGATTTCGCACCTATATGAAGCAGTGGCAAATGAGTCAAAATGAAGAGGATTTACTAAGCGGCAGCCATCTATCGACGGCGCAAGAATGGCTGCAACGATGTCGCGAGCATTTAACCGCCGCTGAAATTACGTTTATCGAGCACAGTGGGGCCAATTATTTGGTTCGCAAGCGCTACGTTGTACTGTTTTTCGTGCTGGCCGGCGGTTTGGGTGCCGCTGTGGGCGTTGGTCTTATGGCCGCCCTAATGGGTTCACTGGTATGGCAGTCAAACAACCCGACCTACTTTCAACTACCGTTGGCCTTTGTTGTTTTTATATTTGGGCTGATGGGCGGCTTATGGGGCAGTGTGCAAGGTGCAGCGACAACGCTGGGCTTTATATTAGCCGAAGTATGGACAAAAAAACCATCTTTTTACCGCCGAATGCTTGGCGGTATGCTGGGCGGGGGCTGTACGGGAAGCGTTTTATTCCTGCTGTTTCGATCAGCCGGAACTTTGCCGGCTGGGGTATCGTATTTTACCGTTTGTGCTGCCGGTTTTATCATTTTCGCCTTATCAAGCGGGGCCACAACGTTAATCATTCCTAAAATTCGCCAACTGCGATCCTCAATCAAGCACATAGCGCTGAGAGCATTCATCGCCGGCTCGTCCACCGGGTTCGTCTGTTTCGGGGCGGTCTGGTTATCTTTTCAGCTTCTTGACCTGGTGGCAGGCAGTCCTTTTTGGGAAGTGGCCCTGTTCTTTGCCCCGATAGAGGGTATGGTGGGCAGCGGGATGGTTTTGGGTCTCAGTTTCGCCAGCCGGCTGGGCTATATGTTGCATACCACCCATATGATAACCGAAAACAACACTTGAAGCGTTTTGGCAAGTAAAAAATATTGAGGGAAATTATTATGAGTGAAAACACAGTTCTACAGAAACAAGCAGTAGTAAAACCCCCTGTTTTAGATAAGAAAACTTTACAAGGAAATATCTTAAAGGGGCATGGCCGTCCTTTTGCCAGTCACATTCTGGTCCGCTTTAATCTTCGTTTCCCAAATACGGCCCGGGCGTGGTTAAAGAATTTTGCCAAGAAAAAAGTAACCTCGGCTTATGAACAAGAGTTAACGGCTCAGATAAGAAAATCGAAATCAGATATGGACCGTTCCGTACAGGAAACCCTCTTTGCCATGGTTTTGTTATCGGCAGAAGGATATCGCGTTCTGGATTTAGAAAAGTATATGCCCACCGATAAAAACGCGCTGTTTGTTGATGGCATGGGCAGCCGATGGGAAGCCTTAGGTGATCCTCCACCTCAGGCTCGAAATTCACCGTACGATCACCCCATCCATGCTATGCTTATTTTGGCCCATGCCGATTACGAGACGTTAAAGGTAGAAGAGCGCGCAATTTTGCAGCAATTGCGGCGTTTTTGTTCGATAGTCCACGTGGAAGAGGGCAAAAGGTTGGTGCGGCGATTTTTAAAAGGAACCAACGGAACCAACGGGAACACGGCAATAGTCCAACAGTCGTCCGGGCTCACGGAAGAAAAACCGGTTGAGTATTTCGGTTTTGCCGATGGTGTTAGCCAGACTCCAGCCCCTGCCCAGACAAACGGACACTACGAAATTGCATCGAGCATTAACGGTAATTCATCTGAACTTGATCCGTTTAACCACGCTTTATTACAAGAGACGGGAATGGATACGTATGGCAGTTTTTGTGTATTTAGAAAATTGGAGCAAAACATAAGTCTGTTTAGAGAACAGGTTACCCACCTGGTAAAGACAAAGCAATTTACCGAAGAAGACAGTGCCGGAGCGTCTATTATAGGCCAATACCCCAACGGAACAACAGCCAAAGTTCCAAAGGAGAATACGCACGTTCGCAAAATGCAAAATCTGGCTGCCAATAGCCCACAGATTGTGCGGCGCGGAATGCCCTACAACGATGCCGACCGTTATTTATATACAGCCAGTGGTGAAACGCCGCCTCTATCCGAACAAGGTGCCGGCCTATTATTTATCTCTTTTCAAGCCGATTTAGACAGTTTTGAAAGGCTTCAGCGTGGAGCAATCGATAAAACAGCTCCTGGGGCGGATGCGCTGCTTGGTCGCGAGCACGCCCTGGTGACCTTAAAGGGAGGCGAGTATTTTTTTGCGCCCAGCCTGTCTTTTTTGAACCAATTAGAGGTTGATGCGTTTACTCTGGAAGATGGACAAGTCAATAGCCTCAGTAATCAGGAATTCATACTCAAAATTAGAGAGCTGTACCGCGCGGATGAATTCACGCTCAAAAAGTTCGGCTCTTACTGGGCCAAAGGAGATCGAATGGCCGCCATAGAGACATTAGGTGTCGATCCCCCGGCATTTGACCGATTTTACGCCTATTTGGTTCCCCTTATGTCCTTGCTGGACGCGCATAAGGTTGAGCCATACCAATCGCAAAAGCGGCGTACTGTCTGGAAACTGGAGGCCCCGGATGAGCCTCTAAGGAAAAAAGTCATTGAAGCCTTTGCCAAGACCATTTCCGACCCTAAAAAGCTGGAGCGCTTTGCGCAACAATGGTCGGAAAATCGCAACGGGGCCATAGAAAGCATCGGCCTTAGCCCGGAAGAACATGATACATTTTACGAGTACCTTATGGGTTTTGGGGTCAATTTTTACGTTTTCTTTCCGTTATAACGGAACCCCTACCCGCTTTCTTGTCCAATGTACAAAAAAAATCGCACGCCAACTGTTCAATTTCTTTTCGCTTGGCGTGCGATAAAATTCTATGTCGATAAGATGAGAGATTACTCCAGGCCGCCCTCACTTCGGCGCTGTCGGGCAGCACGATGGCGATGAATTTGTCCGAACTTCGCTCTTACATCACCTTCTTACAAACTTCAGCCCATCTAAAACAAAAGATGCTTTCTATTTAATAGACTCCCATTCGCCCTCTTCGGCTTCGGAGATTTTCGAAATATTAGCCTCGCCCGTACTAATCTTGGCTTTCAACGCCTCAAATTGAACAGCAGAATTCAGTGACATCAATATTTTCAGTGTTTCACTCTCGCCCCATAACTGAAACGCACCCAATTATCATAAAAAGCGGACAAATTAGACCAAATAGCGTTATAATAGAAAGAAAGTATTTACTCAGCAAGCGAGGTGACTGGCACTTAATCGCAGTAAGTGTAGCGTTATAGACCATGCAATGTTCTCTATTTGAGCAAAAATGCCAGTCACCTGAGGTGTTACGAAAGAAACACATAGGGGCAGCACAACATTAAACCGTGAAGCGGGGTAAAGAACCCAGGTTTTTGCCTAAATTGTAAGCACGTTGCCCAATTGAGCACCCGTATAAGCCTTTGCGGGTTTTATGTTCAAGAAAAACCTGGGTTCTAACGCTACCACGGTTAGTGCAGAGCAACCTACATATTATACGGCAAAAAACCAGGTTTTTTAGCCGCAAAAAGAAGCGTACTTTGCCCCCCAAAGGCTATCAAATCAGGCATCAAAAACCTGGTTTCTAAAACAATAATTTACCAACAGGACTTACGCAGTGCTAAAGGTGACAGTCACTTATTGGTCATAAATCAGGGTTGGATTAGCCCAAACAGGTCGATTTAGGGTATCCA
>JAGRBY010000416.1 GCA_020433835.1 Anaerolineae bacterium
CTTGGGCAACAAAGGCGCTTTCGGCCGTATCATGGTCGGTTATAGCAATGACACTTAAATCGGTTTCAGAGGCGATGTATTCGACCATCTCTTCAGGAGTCATAATACCATCGCTGTAGGTTGTATGCATGTGGGTATCGGCTTTGCTAAACATATCCTTCTCGCTTGTTACAGGTTACATACGTATTGGGTAGAATTAAACGAAAGGACTTCGGAAGCCAAACAAATCATATTTTGAGGATAAGAGCAAGTTACAATCAAAACAAGTTGGTATTGAATAAGCAGTGGCTTCCGAAGTTTCTCTCTTCGTACTTAAACTATAGCAATATCTTCGCAGAATTCTATGGGAATAATGTATGAATCGAGTTAGAGTGTGTGTGGAGAAGTATAGAAAGAATAGATTTGTGTTAAGGTTTAGTTAAGCAGAGTTGCAGGGTAGCAAGGTTGCAGGATAGCAGAGTTGCAGGGTAGCAGGGTTGCACATCACATGGATGTATGTCTTGTAACCTTGACACCTTGTAGCTTTGCAACCTTGCAACTCTGTAACTTTGCCTCCCTGCTACTTTTTGTAGGCCCATAAAACATACAAGGGATCTACATCGTCGTGGCCCGGCTTGTAGCGAGCTTCAACATCGCTCCAGCCGCTTGACTCGGCCAGGTAGTGGCTGACCAAGCTTATATGCTGCTCGTCATCAGTACCGCGCCAAACAGCGACGGCTTTGCTGGGGAAACAACGGTTTGAAAAGGAGATAATAAACGGGGCGTTCGATTTTAACACGCGGTTAACCTCGGTAAAAATCTCGATGGGGCGCGTAAGGTACTGCACCGATACAGTACACATCACGGCATCAAACTGTTCATCATCGAAAGGAAGGGCGGGGGTTTGGTTGAGGTTATGAACCACAATCTCGTTAAGTTGAGGATTGTCGGCCATTTCATCACGGTTCATCCCCAGTCCGGTCACGTGGGCAGACAGCAGCGTATCAGGCAGATGGGTGCGCCAACTGCTCATCAAATCGAGATAGGTACCACCGGGCGGCAGCAGTTGGCCGAATATCTGGCTCAGGGCGGCAATGGCTTCAGCATCAATATGAACAACTTTGCGGGGCATATTGTAAAAGTAGCGGTCATCGCTATTATCTTGCCGTTGAAAGTATTCGGGCGGGAATAGGGTCATCAAATTAGTCGCTTATGTTCACAATTAGGCCCTATTTTTGAGTATTTACAACTACAAGAGTAGAATACCGTCATTCTTGATGCGGTGTCAAAAGAAGGTAATTGGTAAATACCTATCACCATTACAATTTACCGCATATCAATACTAATCTATAAAAAAATATTATAGCGATTTCGCATCAGCCATATTAAAAATGAGAGGAAAATCGACCCATGGTGGCTCGCCAACGATGCAAAAAGCTGTTACTCATTCTGTTGCTGGCTATTTCTTACTGGCTCGCTATTGCTGCGCTACCTGCCTTCCACGCGCTCGACCTGCCCGATTATCATCTCCCCTTACCAGGCTTCGACTTGACGGCTCCCCAATCGCCTTTGCTTGATCCCGCTTTACCCATTTCTACCGTTGTTTAGGAATGAAAATTAATTAACTACGCAATTCTGTCGGGTAAATAGTAATTGGTAACTGGTAATTAGAGACTGGGGATTGAATAACCAATTACCATTTACTAATTACCTAAATGCAAATGCGGAAGTTATTGTATTCACGATCCTTAGTAACACCCTATAATTTGAAGGGTGTGTCCACGGCAAAATCAAGTTTGTCTTACAATAATGTCTAAACGAAGTTATCGCCGTTCCTGTCTGGCGAAGATATCGGTCCAATCGAGTTCTGAGTCGCCGGTTGGTACGGTTGAACGGGCGGGTTCGAATAGGCCGAGATGCGTCTGGATGGCTTGTACGCGCTCGGCGCGTTTCTTTTCATCAAAGAGATTGAGCGGATTGAAGTAGGCGATAATCAATCTCAGCAGCTTGACGGTGCTGTCGACAATATTCCAAATTGCGGTTGTGATCGTCTCCTGTCGAAAGCCCGCTGCCCACCCCAGAACGATTTGCAGCATAATCACCGCCGGAGCATCGACAAAAGGCGCGGTTGAGCCACTAAAAGCCCGATCCAGAGTCAAATACCCCACCGCGATGAGCATATACATCGCTAACCCCAACGAAAAGCCGATTACCGGCTGAATAAGATAGGCCATCAAGTAATTTAGATGAAAATCTTGTTTGATAGAGACGTGATGCGCCATATCGTTGAGTTGCTTGACCACACCACCCACACCCCCGGCCGCGGCCACCGGCAGCGACGCTACAATGAGGGTGACGGCGGTTCGGCTGCTGTCGGCGAGAGAAGCCAACACGCGCCAGCCAACCACAAATGCCGCCAGCGACGCTACAAACCATAGCATGCCATAAATGATAATGAAAACCCCCCAGGTATAAGACCAGCGCATGAGGCGCATACGCTGATAGTACCAAGCCTTGTAATAAAAGGGATCGTTTTCATCCAGGGCATCGACATCCACAGCAGCATCTTCTGTTGTCTTTACCTGGCCCGATATCGCTCCTCCCTTGCCCAGCGCCTTGATTTGCTTTAAGGCCCAGTCTTGGTAGAAACCGGCAATCCAGGCCAACAAAATTTGTAAAGCCACAAACGCAGGCGAGCGAAATGTATCGCTGAAAGCAGTGCCCAGCGTGCCAAAAAACTCCCCAAACGGGGCAAAAAGATTAGAGAAGGAGAGGCTGGCCAACAGCGTATCAAAGCTGTCCATAAAATCAATAATAATTGCCCCCGGCACGGCTACAAGGTACAACGTCACAATACCTACGACCAACCCGATTAGCGGCTGGAACAGATAGGCAGAAACCGACTGATGTTGAAAATCATGCTGGAGCGCGAGATGATGATACAGCCGACTCAACATCGCCGTGGTGCTGCCGATACTCGCCGCCAGCGCCACGGTCCAGGTAGCCACAGCCAGTACCAGCACCAGGCTATCACCGGGTGGAATGACGCGGTCGGTAACCAAAAAACCGAGCAGCAGAGCAACCAGCCACAGCACGCCGTAAATAAAAATCAACACACCACGCGGGTAAGTACGGTTAATCCGTTGTTTCGAGATATCGACAATAACCATAGCAGTCTCCTATTTCGACTTATGTACAGTATAACAGGATTCAGTGCTGAGTAAAAGTTAAAGCGTCAATTAGGAATGAGAAGTAATTAACTTACCCAATTCTGTCGGGTAATTAGTAATTGGTAATTGGAGATTGAATGCCTAATTACCATTTACTATTTACCCAAATTCAAATGTGGATGTTATTTAATTCACGATCCTTAGATGCGTTTCATAGAGGCAGCGAATATATTAAATTTGATAATTTACCGATAGGGTGGGGGCAGACAGTCTCCAGGCGCAACGACAGCGAGAATGAAAATAGTTTGGAGCGACAAAGCTTGCTTTGTCATCATGGCTGAGGCGGCTAGGGGTTCAGGATCTTCATTTTCTTCAACGCAGCGGCGATTTTAACGTGCCTCAAATAGAAATATCCCGGTCAATCGAAAATTTATGTCGGCCAACTCTGGAATTGCGTCTGTCACCTTAGACATTATGAGGGACAAATGAACAATTATGTGAGTCACAGCATGAATTATGTGAGTCAACTCAATTATTATTTAAGACGCGCCAATTGTTATTTAAGACGCGCCAACTATTATTTAAAACAAGCAAATTATTATTTAAGACGCGCCAATTATTATTTAAGAGTTCAAACGTATTATATGAGTCAACCCAATTATTATTTAAGACGCGCCAATTGTTATTTAAGACGCGCCAATTATTATTTAAAACAACGCAACGATTATATCAATGGTCAAATTAATTTTGTGAGTCATCGCCGCGATTATATAAACGGCCAGAGGCATTTCATGAGGCGACTCGCCCATTAAGCCTGTCGGATGCCGTATTGTGAGCGCTATTGCGAGCAGGAGTTCTCACGTTAGCCATAAGATGGGGCCGGTTTTTGCTATGGGGTTGAGAAAGCCGCTCAAAGACGCAGCTAACGATGGTGTTTAGCTACCCTCTGTAAGGAAATGGGCGTCATTTAAGGCCATAGTGAGAATTGCATGGGGTGAGGATAGATTGACAAAACCGGCAACGACGTGTAAAAGTAGCCAAAACGTAACGGATTTGATACCCATGACTTTTTCTTTTGAATGTTTAGCTCAAGACAACCACACCCACGCCCGAGCAGGCGTAATCCATACTCCCCACGGCGATATCCCGACGCCTGTTTTCGCTCCGGTAGGAACGCAGGCTACGGTAAAAACACTAACTCCCGGCGATTTACACGATCTCGGTGCCACCTTGATTTTGGCCAATACCTATCACCTTTATTTACGGCCCGGCCCCGATTTAATTGCTGACTTTGGCGGTCTGCACCATTTTATGCAGTGGCATGGCCCTATTTTGACCGACTCCGGCGGCTTTCAGGTTTTTAGCCTGGAGAGCTTGCGCGACATTGATGAGGATGGCGTTACCTTTCGCTCACATCTCGACGGCTCCAAACATCGCTTTACGCCGGAGCGAGTGATCGCCATCCAAGAAAAACTGGGGGCCGACATCATTATGGCGTTTGATGAATGTCCACCGCCTGAAGATTACGCTTACAATATCGAGGCGCTCGACCGCACCCATCGCTGGGCCGAACGGTGTCGACAGGCTCAACAGCGATCCGACCAGGCCCTGTACGGCATTGTTCAAGGCGGCATCTTCCCCGACCTGCGGGTGCAAAGCGCCGAGTTTCTAACCGGCCTCGATTTTCCGGGGTATGCCATCGGCGGGTTGAGCGTGGGCGAATCGAAAGCCGATATGCACGCCATGCTCGATGTGCTGCATCCGGTTTTGCCGGCCCACAAACCGCGCTATCTTATGGGCGTCGGCAGCCCGGAGGATCTGTTCGAGTGCGTGGCGCGTGGCATCGACCAATTCGACTGTGTGCTGCCAACGCGTATTGCTCGCAACGGGGCGGTTTTTACACCCAACGGGCGGGTTAACCTGCGCAACGCGCGCTTCGCCGCTGACAAAAACCCTATCGATGCCAACTGCACCTGTTACACCTGCCGCACCTTCAGCCTGGCCTATCTGCGCCATCTGATTATTGCCAAAGAAACACTGGCGCTGCGCCTTACCACTATTCACAATCTTCATTTTATGCTCGATACAATGCGACGCATTCGCCAATCGATTCTCGATGGTAGTTTTGCGGCTTATAAAGACAATTTTTTGCGCAAGTATGAGGCAGTAGCCGAGGAAAATCGCGGCCAGCGGAAGGCATAGAAAACTCAAATTATCCTCTAATATTACTCTTAGGTTTTGCTAACAAAAAAGCGCTACCGTACAACAGGTAGCGCCGCATATGTGGCCAATTTTGGTAAAGCGTCAACAAATTTCATTACACTCTTGTGTGCAAGGAAAATACTCTTTATGGATTTACTGCAAGCGATTATTTTGGGACTTGTCCAGGGCGCGACAGAATACATTCCCGTTTCAAGCTCGGCTCACCTCATTTTGGTACCCTGGCTGTTAGGCTGGCCCGACCCTTCTTTTGAGTTCGAAGTTCTGGTTCAGTGGGGAACCCTGATCGGGGTTTTTATTTTTTTCTGGCAGGATATTTGGGGCATCGCCAAAGCGGTTCTGCAAGCTTTGGCGCAAGGTCGCCCTTTCGCCACCTTTGAAGCCCGGCTGGGCTGGTTTGTGGTCATCGCCACCATTCCGGCGGTGGTTTTAGGGCTACTGTTCAAAGATTTTTTCGAAGCCGCTTTTGCTGCTCCGGCTGTGGCCGGGGGTCTGCTGATTTTAACCGCCATTTTGCTGACGATTGCTGAAATGTTCGGTTCACGGGCCAGAGCATTGGAAAATATGAAGTGGCTCGATGCGCTGATCATCGGTTTTTGGCAAGCAGCCGCTATTTTGCCGGGCATCAGCCGCTCTGGCTCTACGATTGGAGGGGCGGTTATTCAGGGCTTCAATCGCACCGATGCAGCTCGCTTTAGCTTTCTTATGTCGATCCCCGCGCTGGTGGGGGCCGGTCTGGTGGCACTGGTTGATCTGCTGGGTGAAGGCACATTGGCGGCGCAGTTACCGGCTATTTCGGTGGGTTTTATTGCGGCGGCGATATCGGGTTATGTGTGTATTCGCTGGCTGCTGCATTACCTTCAGCGCCATTCGCTTTATGTGTTTGCTATTTACTGCGCAGCGCTGAGCATTCTTTCAATTGTAGTGGGCTTGGTGCGAGGGTAAAAGGAAATTGGAGACTGGAGATTAGAGATTGGTTACTTGCTAACGGTGTGTGTTATGACCAACCGCCAAATAATCAATCTCCATCGCATGCGCAACCTTAACCATTTTCTCTGGCTGATGCTGCTGGCCTGCATCACAGCCG
>JAGRBY010000417.1 GCA_020433835.1 Anaerolineae bacterium
TCTTGATGGATTTCAAGGAGGTGATTTCGACCCGCCCTAGCCCGACGATAAAGCATCGGACTGAAAGAGCAAAGGACGTTGAAACGCCCTACAGAGTGTTTGATTTTAGCCCCATCGGGCTTCGTTCTCTCAGCACGACGGCTTCAGCCTCGTGCTCTTCTTGATCTCCTTGAAACCCATATTGAGCCAATAACATTTAAGGGTATAATCGGGGAGTAGATACTGCCTAACTCCTTACTCCCTACTCCCGGAGGTTATTTATAAACCCCATACGTCTTGCCGGTATCAATTAAGGCATGTAGATTTTCAGGGTTGGTATCATCCAACACCGCGCCGTTGGCGAGAATGTAACCGCCATCCTGCGCTACGCCATCAATCAACTCTTTCACATAGTTCTCAATATCCTGCGGTGTGCCGGCTTTCATCATCGAGCCGGGGACGTTGCCGCCAAAGCAGGCCCAGCCGCCCAGTTTCTTTTTGGCTTCTTTCATATCGGTGTGATCAAACAGCCAGATAGTGGACCCGGCGGGAATATCGGGATCGGTGATGATGTCCAGGCGTTGGTTGTAGCCGCCCTCCACAAACAGATACGGCACGGTGCCTTGCTCAATCAAACCCAGCAGCACCGCTTTAAAGGTAGGCCAGTAGAATTTCTCGTAATCCTTGTTCGACATGAAGCCGTCGGCCCCTTTGTGCAGCGGGATAAAGACCATTGGCGTGTCGCTGGCGGTGGCGTAGCGAACGCCCATCTCGATGGCAATCGGCACAATGCGTTCCATCGCTTCTATCAATTTTCCGGGGCGGCGGTACATATCAAGCATAATAGCCCGCGTACCGCGCATGGTGTCGCCGATAATATCAAACGGGGCTTTGCTAAAGCTACCGATAATGTTGGGTAAACCCAGCGTAGCGATGGACGCTCCGTCGATGGGGCCAACGGCCGAAATCCATTCCATAACGGCCTGGCCGGCTTCGATATAGGTTTTAAAAGCTTCCTGCACCGGCGGAATACCGACCGGGATCAGGCCCAGCCCGACAAAAGGTAGCTCGATGATGTCGGTGAAGGGGCCAAGCATCTGCCACGGAGCCAACGCGCCAAAAGCACGGGGCAGGTAAGTGCGCATAAAGTAGCCGCTGGGATCGTTGATGAGCTGGTCGTATTCGTCGGCCATCATATACTCGCCCTCAACACATTGGTACGAGGTATCAACCGGCGTGCCGTGACCGGGCCAATGGTAAATTTTGTAATCGAGCATGTCGAAAACTTTACCCGGCCCCATCAGCGCGGCGCTGGCCAGGCCGTCGGGCAGAAAGTCGGCGTTGAATTTGCGAAAGGCAGTGCCGAGTTTCTCATAATCGTACATAGCTTCTTGCGTGGTGATACCGCCGTAGGTTGCCGGGTAGGCCCCAATCCAGGGAATAACCGGCACGCGCTCCGGTATCTTTAAATCGGTCACATCCTTAATCATCTGGATGCGCTGTTGGTACGCCTGCGCCGCTTCCGGGGTGGCAAATTCGAAATCAGGGGCCATCCAGCTTGCAAAACGAGCATCTCTTCTTTCTTGAGCCGATAGCTTCGCCCAATTTCCTGGAGGAGTAAACATCGCTTATTGCCCTCCCATCCATTCTTTGGCTAATCCAACGGCCGTCATCGCATCGCGGCCATAGGCATCGGCCCCGGTGTAGACGCGAATTTGATCGTCGATTTGGCCGCCGCCAATCATAACTTTTACGCCGGGCAGGTCGGCGGCTTTTAGGGCCTCAACCGTGGCTTTCATGGGGTCGTAAGCCAAGGTCAAAAAGCCGCTTAAGCCCACGACGGTCGCGCCGGTTTCTTTGACCTTTTCCACAAAGCGGGCGGGCGGGACATCCACGCCCAAATCGTACACTTCAAAGCCGTTAATATCGAGCATAAAGGCGACAATATCTTTGGCGATGTCGTGAATATCGCCTTCGACGGTGCCGAAGACGATTTTGCCCAACTTTTCGGTAGTGCCGGTCTGCTCTTGGATCAGCGGCTTCGCTTTGGCCGAAATCTCCTTGAGCATTTCACCGGCCAGAATCAACTCCGGCACAAAGCACTCACCTTCCTCGAAGCGTTGGCCGATGATTTCCATGGCTTTACGGCAATCATCTAAAATGGCGAGGGGATCGGTGTTGTTTTCCAACAATGTATCGGTTATCTCCAGCGCATCATCCTCGCGCATATCGGTGATGGCATCAATTAGTTCTTGTGACATAAGTCACGCTCCTCTCTATAGCTTTTTTGATTGGGCATCTGTCGAACAAACTTACGTTTGTCCGACAGATGCCAAAGTATACGATTGTTGATGTTTACTTACATCTGCTAACTGCTTGAAAACACGCCGGCTCGATAGGCTCGCGTGTATTGTAGACAATGACGGTCTTGGCCCAACACCAATTGGGCGGCCAAGATAGTGGCTTGCAGTTCGCGATCCAGCGGATCGAGAATAGCGCTGTCCAGTCCGGCGGCCATCGCCAGAGTCAGAAAGGCGCGATTGATGTAGGAGCGAGCCGGTAGACCGAACGAGATATTACTTAGGCCCAGCGTGAAATGAACCTCCGGGTACGCCTCGTGAATGGTGCGAATGATGTCGCACGTAACCATCCCGCTCTGGATATTGGTGCTAATGGTCATCGCCAGCGGATCGACGTAAACGTCTTTATCGGGGACGCCCGCGCCGCGTGTTTTTTCAATCAGCATCTCGATGACCTCGACCCGACCCTCGACGGTTTCCGGAATTTTCTTGGCCGCCATCGCCAGCGCGATCACCTGGCAACCGTGCTCGACTACCAGAGGCAGGATGCCGTCCAGCCGCTCCGGTTCGCCGCTAATCGAATTGATCAACGGTGTTTTGTTCACGGCTTTAATGGCCACCGCCAACGCCTGGGGATTGGCACTATCCAAACACAGCGGGGTATCGACCACGGCCTGGATAGTTTCAATCAGCCAAATCAGGTCATCGGCTTCACGGTTGGGATGGGTGCCGGCGTTAACATCCAGCCAGGCTGCGCCTGCTTCGGCCTGCTTTTGAGCCAGGTTTTTAATGAAGTCGGCATCGCGCTCGGTAATGGCTTGGTTCACCCGTTTGCGCGTGCCGTTTATTTTTTCGCCAATGATTTTCATAAGCTCCTCTCTCAGTCTTGGGTTTGGATTTGTGGTGATGAGTCTACATGTTGGCCGCTTCCACCATACTTACCTGGTCGGGAAACAGCATGCCCAGAGCAAAAATCCGATTAAATTTAGGATAGGTTGTTAGTTCAACGTAGTCCGTGTTGGCGGCAATCTGTTTTGCCCGCTCCCGAACCGTTTGGGAAAGCAAAGCATATTTGGCCCCTACCCCGGCGGCGTTGCCCACCTGCCGGTAACGGGCTTGAGGGAACGGCGGAAACAATCCAATATCGATGGCGCTTTTGATGTTGAGAAACGATCCGAAGGCTCCGGCAATAATCACCTCCTTTACTTCGTCGGGGGCGGTGCCGGTGGCTTGCAGCAATGCATCAAGCCCGGCGCGAATGGCCCCCTTAGCCAGTTGAATTTCATTAACATCATCTTGGGTAATAACCACATCGCGACCGCTGCCGCTTTGATGGGCGGGGGCCAGCAAAAATTCTAAACCGTGACGACCTTGCCCCACCCGGCTGCTGGTCTTATCGAACCGACCGCGCTTATTTAATAACGCCCAGCGGCGCAGCTCGGCCACGGTATCAACAATGCCCGACCCGCACAGGCCGACGGCGGGGACATCATCGACCGTTTTGAGATCGAGGCCGGTGGCGGTCAGTTTCACCGCTTCGATAGCCCCGGCGGCGGCCCGCATGCCGTCACTGATGTGCGCTCCCTCAAAGGCCGGGCCGGAGGCGCACGATGTTGAGGCCAGGAAGGTGTCACCGGGTTTAGCCAGCGCAATCTCAGAGTTGGTGCCGATGTCGATGCCAACCACCACGTGTTCTGCCTGGTCGATGCCGCTGGCCAAGATCATCGCCACGTGGTCGGCTCCCACAAAGCCGCCGATGCAGGGCAGAATGTGAACATACGCGCCGGGGGCGGCAGTTAAGCCCAACTCGCGGGCCTTAACGTCCACGGCGGCACCGGTAGCCGCCACGTAGGGGGCCATCGCCAACTGCTGAACCGGCAAATCCAGCAGCAGATGGGTCATCGCGGTGTTGCCCACAATGCAGATGTCGGCTACCTGGTCGCGGCTGACACCGGCCTGCTGGATCAAGCCATCGAGCAGTTCATCGAGCTTTTGGCGAACCAGGTTGGCCAGAACTTGCCCGCCGTCCGGGTGACGGCGCGTATAGGTGAGGCGGCTGATAACATCTTCGCCATAGCCGATTTGCGGGTTGAGATCGCCGCCGGTAGCTAGCTCTTCGCCGGTGGTCAGGTCAACCAGGTAGGCCGCGATCTTGGTAGTGCCCAGGTCAACCGCCAACCCTACGGGGTGCGCTCCGGGAGGAGCCAAGCCGACAATTTCAGCCTCGCGCAGATACGCGGTCACGTGCCAATTGTGCTGACGGGTCACAGTCGAAATTTGGCGCACAACGACCGGCTCGGCCACGATGTTCGACGGGGCATGAACCTGGGTCAGCGCATCGACCAGTCGTTCCAGGTCGGAACGGGGATCGTGGAGGGAGGGAGGCGGCACAGCGACCTCATAAGCTCGGATGGCCGGATCAAGCGTTAGCTCGCCGTCGATGCCTTCAAGTTGTAACCGTTGGGATGTAATGAGGGAACTGTTGGGGACATAGACCTTCACCGGGCTGTGGATAAGCGTACTGCAAGCCAGCCGCTGCCCGCCGTGCAGTTCCACGTTGGAAAGGATGTATTCTTCATCATCCGTGGGTGGCGAAACCTCGCCTTCAAGCAGCGTTACCCGACACTGCCCGCAGTTGCCCAGCCCGCCACAGGCCGAGGCCAGGCTGATACCGGCTTCTTGCGCGGCATCGAGCAGCGAGGTTTCGGGGCGAACTTCTACCCGCTTGCCGATGGGTTCAAAATCAACTTCGATGTTCTGGCTTGGAGCCATGAGCGCTACCCTGCACTTGACGGCCGGGGTGGTTGTACACCCGGTAAATTACAGGTGGTGGTGGCGGAAGTTTTGAAGTCGGCGTACGAGATAGTTTGGCCCGGCGGGGTCACGACAAAGTCATCATCCCAGGGACCAAAGATGAGTTTTTTGACCAGCGTGTCGGAGCCGTCGATCTCTTCAAAGCGCAGTTCAAACTGCTCGGCGGTGCGGCGTGCGTAGTCGCGATACTGCTCCTGATTATACTGCCCGGTGTCGATGTAGGCCAACCGGGTGTAATGTTTGAGCATCAGCTTGATCATACGGTCGGCGCGGGCTTTGCCGTAGCGCTCAACCAGGCGCTTGTGTTCCTCAAAAGGAGTATCGCTGACTTCAATCCAGCCTTTGGTGAGATAATAGGTACCCGGCTCCTGGCTCGATTGTTCTTGATAGGCCGCCCGCGAACCGAGAAAAATGGCGATGCAGTCATCCACGCGAGGAACAACCAGCGTACACTGGGTAGCTTTCAAGCCAACCACCGCCATCGAGCACAGGCCGTAGCCCAGAAGAATAGTATCAACTTCCGCGCTGGCCGCATCGATGGTCTTTTGCAGTGTGTCTCGCAAGTTACCGGGATTAAGATGTAGGCCAAAATCAAGAATCTCGTACGACATTTCGGCCGGGAGCAGCGGCTGCATCTCTTCGATGACGGTGGCGCAGGCAATCACTCTGGTGCGAGCAAAGTTACGGCTACTTTCCATAGAAGTTCCTGTTTCAGAAGTTCCTGTTTCCATAGGGGTCTCCATTGTTCCTGATATAAATATCGTACTCGTAACTACTCAGGTGACTGGCGCTTTGGCTCAAATAGAGAACATTGCGAGGTATTTAATGCTACACTTACCGCGACTAAGTGCCAGTCACCTCGCCTGCTGAGTAAATACTCGTACTCTTATTCAAAATCCTTTTCAAACGGCAGCCCCACATAGTTTTCGGCGATGACCGTATGGCCGGCTTCGGAGCCGGTGAAATAATCCAGCTCGGCCACTTGTAGGCGATAGTCGATGGGATCGTCGTTGAATTTGTGCAGCATCGAGGTGAACCACCACGAGAAGCGGATCGCTTTCCAAACCCGCCGCAAGCAAGCCGCCGAGTAGCGGTCGAACAGATCGGTGCGCTGCTCGCCATAATAGGCCATAAACGCCCGCGACAGATAGAAAACATCCGAGACGGCCAGGTTCAACCCTTTGGCCCCGGTGGGCGGCACGATGTGAGCCGCATCGCCGGCCAAAAATAGATGGCCAAAGCGCATCGGTTCGGCCACGAAACTTCGCAGCGGGGCGATGCTCATCTCCAGGCGCGGGCCGGTGATCATCGTCTCGGCCACCTCCGTCGGCAGACGGCGGCGCAGTTCGTCCCAAAAGGCGT
>JAGRBY010000418.1 GCA_020433835.1 Anaerolineae bacterium
GATAACCTGCGACGCGCGTTCGAATGGTTGGTTGCTCATGATCACGAGCAGGCGCTGGCCTTGGTCGCCCGGTTGGGCACGAACCTGAAGTTTTGGGAACTGGGTGGATTTTTCCAGGAAGGACGCCGCTGGCTGCAACGTACCTTGGCGGCAACCGAGGGATCGCTTTCGATCCGGCGGGCGCAAGCCTTGCTGGCAGCGGCCGAGCTGTCCTCGGCGATATCCGATTTTGAGTATGGGTTGCCGTGCGCCCGGCAAGCGCAGCAGTTGTTTCAGCAGCTTGGCGATCAGCGGGGGGAGATCGACGCCCGGTTGATGTATTGCGACCTGGCTCGCTACGCCGGCCAACTCACGCAGCTGCAAACGCAGATCGAAGCAGCGCTGCACATGGCCGAGCAGATAGCCTATACGGCTGGGATGGCCAAAGGCAAACAGCTACTGGCAATACATATTGTGTATACAACGGGTGACAGTGAAGGAGCAATTCCGTATGAACTTTCGAGCGTCGCGCTGTGGCGCGAATTGGAAAGCCCCTTTGAACTGGCTACGGCTCTCAACCTGCTGGGCGCAGACTTGACGGAAATCCACGAATACGCCGCAGCCAAACAGGTCTTGCTCGAATGTCGGGATATCTATCAGTCGTTGGGCTATCGGCGCGGCGTCGCTCTGGCTGTGCATAACATAGGAGAAGCTGCTCAAACGATGGGGGAGTATGCCGACGCCAGGGAATTGCTGCGTGAGTCGCTGCGCATTCGCCACCATTTGGGCCTGAGGCGAGGCTATGCCTACTCATTTGAAGCGCTCGCCCAGGTCAATGAAAACGAAGGCCGCTGCGAACAGGCCGTTCAACTCTGGGCGGCAGCCGATACCTTGCGAGTTCGTATCGGCGCACCACTTGAGCGGGTAGCCCAAAAGTACAGAGAGGATGCTGTGACCAGGCTACGCGCCCGGCTCGGTAAGGTGGCCTTTGAACTGGAGTGGTCGAAAGGCGCGACAATGACCACCGAACAAGCCATCGCCCTCGCGCTGAGTTGAGCGCGTTTGCGTTCTTTATGAGTTACGCAGTTGACGCGAAATCAGGCGTTTTGTAGCACAAATTGCACATTTGTGCCTCTCGTTGGCCTCAAAATACAAACAATTTAGCAAATTGTTCTACGAACCGCGTAACTCATAATTTAAATGGCTCCTAAGCGAACGACTTGCTTGAAGGTGACTTTATCTAATTCATTTTCTTGCGTGAAGGTTAGGGACATAGTCAGTAAATACCGGTCAGCCATGCCTGGATGGTGACAGGAGATAAACTGTTCTCTATCCGGAAAGATGAGTGATAAATCAATACTTTTCTTTTTTTGTAAGTAGGCAGGTAGGTCCGCAAAGTTGATGGTAATCTCGCGCTCATGGGTCAATCCAATCGATTGAACGATACCGAGTTCATCCTCAACGGTTACCGCTTCAAAATAGCTCTTTGGCAGAGCGGTGCCTTGCTCCGTTCCTTCATCCCAGGTAAGACGGACGGTATAGCCATCGTCTAAGACCTCAAGGCCATCGACTAAACGGGGGTTTGTCATATTATCGCCCTGAGAACAGGTATCGGCTTCTGAAGCACATCCCAACAGAAGCATAAGTGTGAGGCTAAACAAAACATACAGAACGTACATGGCTCTGTTACGGCTTGGCAACTTATCACACACTCCTTGTTTCATAAAGATTTTGCAGATATCTTTGAGCTAACGCATCACCCCAATCAGGTGACAGTTACATACGTTGGGTATATGTATTGGGTGTAGTTAGTGAAATATCAAGCCAACTTTTATTAATCGGCAATAGGGTTGCTGGGCTAGGTTGTGTTGACATTTCAGGTTTTTATGTCATTTCGACGAGCTTGCGAGGAGAAATCCCTACCATTATTGATTGCATCTGTACGTTGTCGGGGATTTCTCGCTCCTGCGTCGCTCGAAATGACATCATCCGACATAGTTCTGGCAAAGGTCAACAGAACCTAGTTATGTAATTCTCCCAACATTTCTGTAAGCCTATTATCACTTAAGACCTGTGCTTTTTCACATGAAAGATGCGTGTATAATCAAACGGACATTCTTGTTAAGCTGCGCTCGATGAAATACAGAGCCTTTATCTTCTAAATTTGCCTTCCACAGTTGATTAAAAACTTTGGTGATGCGCCTAACCACCGCAATAAGCGGCGTTGCCTGCGTACATAAATGGTCGCTAAATTCCACATCCACCCGCGCATTTTCAGCAAAGGAATAGGTAAAGTTTCAAAGGTTGGAGTAGAAATACACGTTTGATTATACTCAACTCTACCGGCCCTGTCACCCATTACTATGATCATAATCGAATACATTATGACAAAGATGCTCTTAAACGTTGAACTTGGATATCCCTATCAAATCGAGTATTATCTCACTCACATTGAATGAAGCCTACAAAGTAGTGGAGAATAAATCATGAAAATAGCCGTAGCCAGTGATGAAAAAACACACTTAACCGATTTTGTCGTGGACTATTTAGAGAAGGCCGGCCATACCATCTCGCTCTATGGCCCTCTCGCCGATGATGATCTACCCTGGACGTTGGCCTCTGAGCAACTGGCCGATGCCGTAGCGACGGGTGAGGCAGACGAAGGCGTGCTCTTCTGCTACACCGGCACCGGGGCCTCGATTGCCGCCAACAAAGTACCCGGCATCCGAGCCGCCCTGTGCGGCGACGCCCAAACCGCCAAAGGTGCGCGCTGGTGGAACGATGCCAACGTCTTGGTCATGAGCCTGCGAGCAACCTCGCCGGAAGTAGCCGGCGAAATTCTCGATGCCTGGTTTACCGAAACCGTGCGCCCCGATGAGGTCGCCACCATCGCCCATCTAAAGGATATCGAAGCCCGCCACACCCCCAAATAAATTGGAGCGACAAAGTATCATAGAGAGGAATCGCATGCATCCACACAAAACCATCTACATACTCGGGGCCGGAGCCATCGGCTTTCCGCTAGCAGCATATCTAACCAATGCAGGCAGAAGGGCGATTGCCGTCCGCACCCGTCGAAAAGATGTATCGCCGGACACGGTCACCGTTACCGTGCGTGAGGGTGACACCGCCTTCAGCACGCCGGTTGAAACGGTCTCGCTGGCTAAGCTGGCGCATCTTGATGGAACAATAGTCATCGCCAGCAAATCATACGCCAATCAAGCCATCGCCACGGAGTTGAAAGATAAAGGGGCCACGGGATCAATTGTTATTCTGCAAAACGGAGTCGGCGTTGAAAAGCCTTTTCTCGATGCCCATTTTGCGCCTGTTTATCGCTGCGTCCTCTACGCCACTGGTCAGACAATTGGCGATTACGATTTTTCATTTCGGCCGGTCACCGCTTCACCCATCGGCATCATCAACGGCAGCGAAGCCGAACTTAAGCAGTGCGTTGACGATTTACACACCGATGCCTTTCCCTTTCGTGCCGAAGCAAACATCCAAAGAGAAATATGGAAAAAGGCCATTGCTAACGTCGTCTTCAACTCCATCTGCCCGCTGCTTGAGGTTGACAATGGAGTATTCGCTCGCGATGAAGCCGTAGCTAATCTGGCAGCGGAAGTTGTCAGAGAATGCGTCATGCTGGCAGACAGGCTCAATCTGGATCTAACCGAAGACGAACTCATGGCCCAAATAAAGTTCATCAGCGAACGGTCAAACGGCCAGCTTATATCAACTTTGCAAGATATACGACACGGCAGACCAACCGAAATCGCATCTCTCAACTTAGAGGTAGCCCGTATCGGCGCTGCGTTGGATCCGGGCCTTCATTTGCCTAAGGTTGAATTACTGGGCAAAATGATAGTCGCCAAATCGTTACAGTCGAGAAGGTATAAATCGTAGAAATACAATCAGGCTGGCAAGCTACCAAACAAAACGAGTCAGTATACCAAAACAACAAACACGGAGCGAGACATGGAACTTTATGCGATCAACAAAGATGGCAGTACGAGCGAAACGCTCGAATTATCTACCCCGGCAAAGGACATCGGCTCCTCACTCGCCGCGTTGTATCAGATGAACGGCTACGTTTTTCCGTGGATTGGGTACTTTGCCCAGGAAAACGGGCAAACGGTTGGTACCTGTGCCTTTAAGGAACCTCCGGCAGATAGCCGAGTTGAGATTGCGTATTTCACATTTCCGGAATATGAAGGCAAAGGCATTGCTACCCGAATGGCGTCATCACTGATAGCGATAGCCAAACAGCACAAGCCCGACATTACCGTCTTTGCTCAAACCTTGCCCAAAGAAAACGCTTCGACAACAATCTTGCGCAAACTTGGCTTTAAACACCTTGGCACGGTTAACCATCCCGAAGATGGAGCGGTTTGGGAGTGGGAGCTTTGAGGAAGAAATACATAGTCAGAACGTTATTCCTCATTTTATCGCCCACAAATAAACCATTGAGTCCGTACCACCGGAGGCTAACCACTGTCCGTCCGGGCTAAAAGCCAGCGCTCGAATGAAGCCGGTCGAGCTTTGGAAGCTCTGCACGGATTGCCCCGTATCCAACTGCCACAGCCGAGGAGCTGAAACCGGTTGAACATTCTCACCCCCACCACTTTGATCATCGACCCCGCTGGAAGCCAATATGGTTCCGTCGGGATTAAAGGCAACGCGGGTTGTTCCACCCGAATGGCCTGCCAGCGATCCGGCTGCCTGCCCCTCAGGCAGTTGAAAGAGTTGAATACTCCCCCGGCGCTGACACGAGACAATAAGCTGTCCGTTGGGGCTAAAAACCAGCGGACACATGCCAGGGTCGGCATCGGCTATGGCCGTCACCACCTGCCCCTCGGCGACCGACCACAATTCAATCTGCCCCTCCTGGCTGCGCGTGGCTAACAATTGCCCGTCGGGGCTAAAGGTAACCTCTGACTCGCGATTGGGAATGGTAAGCAGCAAACTGCCGTCCGTTACATCCCACAGCCAGACCGTATCGACACCGGCCGAAGCTAAGTGCTGCCCATCGGGGCTGAAGGCCACCGCCAAAGCGCCTTTGCCAACGCTTTTAGGATCACTCGAATTGGTAGGCTGCTGCCAGGAGTCGAGCAGTTCGCCACTCTGCACATCCCACAGTTGGATATGATTGTTTTGATTGCCCGTGGCCAAAATCTGACCATCAGGGCTAAACGCCACACTCCAGATCGGGTTATCGTGCTCTGCCGCCAGCGTATGGCTGAGCTGCATCTCGGGCAGATGCCACAGCGTTAGCGACCCCTTAGCTCGGGGATTACCTGCTCCCACAGCCAGCGTTTGGCTATCGGGGCTGAAGGCCAGTGCGACAACCAGTCCCTCGATAGGAAGGGCCGCCGTTGGTTCCAAGACCTCAGGGGCAGAACTTTCCGGCTCGACGGCGACGAATTGAACCGGGCTAAAAAACCATACCAATAAAGCAATTAGCCCTATAATAACCCCTATAATCGACCAAAGTAAAATTTTCTGATGTCGTTGCATGCGGCCTTATCTCTACGTGATGATTTATGAAAAGACAGTTATAGCTCAGTGGACTGATCATTAAGGAGCGAGCCTGACGAAACTACTGCCCCTGGCTCGCTCCTTCGATAATTTTAATATGGTTGATAAAAAGGTCGATGGGTTAACCAGACCTTTTGGTGTGGAAATTATCTGTCGAATCCGCCCAATCTACTTAGGCTAATTAACAATCCGAGTTATCGAAAAGTCACCATGATTATCATATCAACCGGCGAAGCGGTGCGTTGGGTGAGGCATCGCCGGATGAAAGAGATCAATGTTGGTTTCAGTATAATCGATTTTAGTGGCGTCGGCAACAGCTTGTTGAATAAGGAGACGTTTCAGTTAGGGGGCGAGATAGAAACACTGAATTTATGATGGGAATGAGGCCACTGATCCGCTCCAGGCAATGTTCTCATTAATCCCCTGTCAAGAGAGCCTCCTCATTGAAAGGCTGAATTCAGTGAAATCATCATTTTCAGTGTTTCAGTGTTTCAATGAGCGCGGTTGCCCAAACGTGAGATGCATTCTTGAATAAGCCACTGTCAACCAGGCCAACTGCGCCTTACAAGTTCATAGAGATTTACTCCGCGAGATTCGCGTATTTCTTGTCGGCCAAATTTTTGGCTTGGCGATAATCCCCCACGTAAATTGCCTGGCAGTGGGCCAGATAGGCCGGGGTGCTGACCGATGGGACATCTTTCTTGGGCATTGCCTGGCGTCGTTGGCTGGTTTTATTCAGCACTTTGACGCCAGCCCGGATCGCTTCGATAAAATCGACGCGCTGCAACGGGCTGGTTTCGGACAGCAGTCGACGGCTTACTTCTGCTATGCGTTCGGCGATGGCTTGCAAAATTTCTTCGCCCATTTCGGCGCTGGCTGTGCCGCGCGGATCGGTGCCGATGATGCCGTCCAGCGGTTCATCGGCCGGAACG
>JAGRBY010000419.1 GCA_020433835.1 Anaerolineae bacterium
ATACCTTTCTTTCATAAAAATGCCTCAAAAATAAAAGAAAAGTACTACTTTGCCAATCTTTGCTTCTATACTGAAATCAGAATGAAACCAGAACTTTTTGGGTATCTGTTTCGTCATGCCCGCATGGTGTTAGCGGGCATCCAGGCTTGTCGGCCCCACTGGATGCCCGCTAAGCTTGTCCTCGCGTAGGCGGGGAAGCATGCGGGCATAACGGCCAAAAGTTTCGGTCTCAATCTATTTTTAGTATAAGAAGCTGTTTGAAAAGTCAGCGTTTACAGATTTGTCCACAGATTTACACGAATATTCACTGTTTTTATCTAAACCTTTTCTATTATCTGTGAGAATCTGTGTTCATCTGTGGACTTTGTAAGGTTTTTAAAACATCATTGCCTTGTTAATTTCAACTTAAAATCATTTTTATGGTATGATAGAGTCAAGTTTGAATATAACGTTATAACACGATACAATCTACACAATATGAGCCGATTCGTTATCCGCCTCATCCAAAATCACATTGATGCCACTGCTAAAATCGTCACGGCGATTGGAAAGCATCTTACGAGTTATACCCTCTCTATCGCCAGGGATATATCCGAAGCTGTTAACGATCCGGTTGATGCCACCGTGGTGTTGCTGAACCTTAACCAACTTGCTCCGCATCGGCTTAAGGCCGATTTGTCGTCTTTAACGACTCTTCATAAAAATACCACCCTTATTTTGCTGGTTGAGCCTAACCTTAAAGCCGATTATGAAAAAACAGTTCTTGAAGCGCTCGAATGCGGAGCTGACGACTCCTTCACACTGACGGAAAGTGGGCTTGTGCTTTTGGGCCGCCGCATAGCCACCCACTTTCAAGCGTGGAGCGAACATCTTAGCCAGAAAACGCTATCGCTAGAAGAACGCCTGGCCGAAATTATCGCAGCCGATAAATCGGACATGGCGATTCAGTTAATCGGCATCGATCATACCATCAAGGGCTGGAATTCTACCGCAGCCCGCTTTTTTGGGAGCGCTCCCAAAGAGGTTTTGGGCAAATCTATCAACGATTTATCCCTTTCAGCCGATGATCTTAACCGGCTGAAAGATATTATCGATCAAGCGCAAGCCACGTGCCAGCCGTTTTACATCGCGGCGATGCCGCTAGAGGGGCGTCGCTCAGCGCCGATGTGGGTTGATGTTCATGTCTACCCCATTTTTTCAGATTGGTGTTCTCCTGACGAAAACCCTCCAATTGCTGTCTGTATTGTGGCCAACCAGGCGATTAATTTTGAACAGCTTGAACGGTCGACCATTCAATATAATCAGGATTTACAGCTTCTGCACGAAACCAATCGCCAAATTACTAGCCAGTTGGAATTACAGGCAACTCTGAGCAAAACCGTCGAACAAACAAAGCTGCTGCTCGATGGTGATAACTGCCAGATTTATCTGCTTGAAAAAGACAACAATACGCTGCGCACGGCAATTGCACTGGGGCCACTGGCCAATCCCATTAAAGCGCTGCCGCTGTCTATTAACCGCGAACCCATCAAAACGTTGGTTTCCACCAATCGACCAACCCTCCTCAAAGCTAACGATTTGGGCGAGTTTAGTCCTTACCCGGCCAATTATCGTTTGCTGACAGCGCCCTTAACAGCGTTGAATGGCATCATCGGCCTTATCATCGTCAGCCGGCAGTACCCCTTTACTGAGGATGAACGGTTTTTCTTTGAAAGTTTAATTCAACAAGCGTCTTTGGCCATTAATAATGCCCGGCTCTTTGAAGAGACACAACGCAGTTTGCAGGAACTTGCCGTTTTGTATGAAGCCAGCCAGGCGATTTCGTCGCACTGGAACGACCACGATGTGTTAAACACCTTAACCCGGCATATCGTCCAGGCGTTGGATGTTAGCCGGGGTTTTATTGTGAGTTGGGATAAGAATCAAAATAAAAGTTACATTCAAACCGAGTTTATCAATTTTGCGAAATCGCCGCTTAAACCGCCAAAAATCAGCCGCACCATCGAACTAACAGAACGGGCGGCCCTGCTGACCCTAATCGATCAGAAGCGGCCGGTTTTTCTCTACTTCAACAACCCCTCGCTCGATGAGATTGAGCGCAAAGAGATGCAGCGTTACGACTGCAAGGTGCGGCTGCTATTACCGCTGGTGGCCAAAGGCCAAACGGTTGGGTGGGTGGAACTGTGGGAAACCGAGGACGACCGCCATTTTACGGCCGATGAAGTGCGGCTGGCCCGCACGCTGTCCAGCCAGGTGGCGGTGGCGCTGCAAAATATTCGCTATTTAGAGCAAACGCAGCGCACGCTGGAAGAAACGACTGCGCTTTATCGGGTGGCCAGTGCCTTGACCACGCCGCAGGATCCCCAGGCGATTATCAGCACCGTTTTACACGAATTTTTGTTGGCGCTTAGCTTTAAGCAAGGCTCGGTTGTTATGTTTGATTACGGGACAAAATCGGGTGTTGTCAAAGCGCACAGCCATGATGATCACCCTGTCCGGCCGCCGCAGCTGGCTTATTATGATCCTGACAAAGAAAAGTCGCGGAGGCTGCATCGCATTCAGGAAGGGTATCAAATTCCTCTACAAAATAACCCTGTTTACGAACGGATCATGCGAACCAATCAGCCGGTAATTATCGACAATCCCCAAGCCGAATGGTTGACCAAGACGCCTTCTTTTTTACCCGATCTGGTCATTCCGCCGGTGGGCGGCTGGGGTGACGAACAAGCGTTTAATATTTTGATTGTGCCGATTAGAATCCGTGAGGAAATTATCGGGGCGCTGGTGGCGGAAAATACGCGCCATAGCCGCAGTTTTGATCAGACCGATATCTCAACCGGGCAGGCTATGGCCGATCAGTTGGGTGTGGGGCTGCAAAACGTTCGGCTGTATGAGTCGGAATATCGCCGGCGCGAACAGGCCGAAACCCTGCGCGAGGTGGCCGCCGTGGTCAGTTCCAGCCTCAACCTTAACGAGGTTCTGGAGCGCATTCTCGATCAGCTGGGCCGGGTGGTTCAGTATGACAGCGCGGCGATTCATCTTATTGAAGGGGAGCAGCGGCGGGTTATTGCCGGGCGCGGATTTAACCGTTTAGAAGACCACATCGGCTTGACGTTTCCGGTTCACCTTGACCCTGAGAACGAACCGGGCGCAATCGCCATTCAAACGCGGCAGCCGCTGATCTTCAGCGACATTTCGGGGAGTTCCGACTCATTTCGGGAAATTCGTCACAGCCATATTAAATCGTGGATGGGGATTCCGCTTATTGCGCGTGACAAAGCCATCGGCCTGATCAGCATCGACAACTCTCATATTGATGCCTATACGGAAGAGGATTTGGAGTTGGCCCTGGCTTTTGCTAACCAGGTGGCGGTCACCCTTGAGAATGCGCGTTTGTACGAAATTGAAGTGCGTGAGTTGGAACGTGAATTAAACATTGCTCACGAAATTCAAGAAACACTGCTGCCCCAATTTATTCCCCAAATTCCCGGCCTTGATATTGCCGGCCGCATTGAACCGGCCCGCCAAGTGGGCGGCGACTTTTTTCACTTTTTCTCAACCAATGATGACGAGTTGGGGGTGGCCATTGGCGATGTGAGCGGCAAAGGTATTCCGGCGGCGCTGTATATGGCGGCCGGGATTACGGCTATCGATACCCAAACCGGCCCCGGTGTAACTCCCGGCGAGCTGCTCAATAAGCTGAACACCAAACTTTACAACCGGCTGCGCGAGAATCGCATGAACATCGCCCTGCAAATTGCCATCTTTACCCCGCTGCCGATTGATGAAACCAAGCCCCAAGAAGAACAACAAGCCCGAGGCAGCATGATTACCGCTGCCAGCGCCGGAATGATCGCCCCGATTGGGGCCACAATAAATGGCTGCCGCTATTTACCCATCGGCGGCCTGCCGATTGGGGCCTTGCCTTCGTCGCAGTATACCTATCAGGATGATATGTTTTTGCTCGATCCGTTCACGACGATTATTTTCACCAGCGACGGTATCGTCGAAGCCAAAAATGGCCACGGCGAACTGTTTGGGTTTGAGCGGTTAGAAGCGACAATTTTAGAGGTTGTCCATACCCGAGACGCCCAAGTCATTGCCAACCATATCATCGACGCAGCCCAAATCTTTACCGGCGAAGCGGAACAGCATGATGATATGACGGTGGTGGTTGTCGTCAAAAAGTAGCCTGATTACTCAGCCGCCAGAAGGGGGTCGATCACGCCCTGAAAAACCTCAAACGGCTGCGAGCCAATAATCAAATCCCCATTGATGTTAAAGACCGGCTGCCCTCGAATGCCGGCGTTAACCCGAAACTGATCCTGCTCATAAATTAAATCCAGATGGCGCTGCTCATCCATACAGGCGTTAAAGTCAACCGTATCAAAACCGGCATCGGCAGCGAGTTGTTTGACCATAGCCTGGATATCGCTAAACCAAAATGAATCCTGGTTTTCAAACAAAATGTTATGAAACTCCCAAAATCGACCCTGGTCAGCCGCGCACTCGGCGGCTTGATGGGTTTGCAGCGAGAGGTCGCCGTGGTTCAGCACCGGCGCAAAAATTAGCAGTAGTTGCCCATTTTTAACGTAGGTCTCTTTGATGGAATGCTCGGCCCCTAACACGTAGGTGCGGCAGGTCGGTCACATAAAATCGGAAAAATCAACCATTGTTATCGGAGCATTGGGGTTGCCTAAATACATCAAATTCTCGGTGGTGCGGCCGGCGTTGTTTAACCAATCCGGTTCCGGGGTGGGAGTGGTGGTTGGTTCGGGTGTCGGGGTGTCGGTCGGCAGTGCTGTCGGTTGTGGCTCGGTGGCCTCGGTGGTGGGGATGTCGGCCACCGCCGTTGGCGTCGATGGCGATGACGCGGTAGGCACGGCAGTCTCGGTGGCGGTTGGGGGCGGCAGCGTAGAAACCGCGATTTCAGTAAGCGTTGGCTGCGGTGCAGGTGCCACAGCAGCTCCCCCACAGGCGGTCAGAGAGAGTGTTAACACCCAGAGTATTGGAAAAATCAATCGTTTCACGAAAAGTATTTTCCCTTCTATATCAGATTTTATCGATTTGACTGCTGTTGTTATGCGTAGAGACTGACACCGGAGTATCATTACTTATTTTACATAAATACAATTTTTATGCACTGAGAATTATACCACAACAAACCACAACCGGCTGTAAGACACCTTACAAACTACGCTTGCCAATTACCATCCTTGCGCTACAATACGGCTATCTTTTTCTCAAAGGGCATCTTTATGACCACTCATATCACATCGGTACAACTTTTTGTCACCTGTCTCGTTGACAAATTTTTCCCTGATACCGGCTTTGCCGTGGTTGACATTTTAGAAGGGCTGGGCTTAACCGTCGAATTCCCCCTCGATCAAACATGCTGCGGCCAGCCGGCCTTCAACGCCGGTTTTTGGGACGATGCCTCAGCGATGGCCCGCTATACCATCGATATTTTATCACAAAGTGATGCTCCTGTCGTTATCCCCTCCGGCTCCTGCGGCGATATGATTATCCATCACTATGTCGATCTTCTGGCCGACGACCCGGCTTACGCGATTAAAGCGCAGGCCCTCAGCGCAAGAACCTACGAATTCACCCAATTTTTGGTCGATGTCTTGGGCGTTACTGAACTTAACAGTACAGCCGTCGGCTGTGTGGCATACCATGCCTCGTGCCACGGCTTGCGCGGGCTGGGCTTAAAAAATCAGCCGCAGAAACTGCTCGACCAGGTGGCCGGCATCGAACAAAAAGAACTGCCCGGCCGCGAGGAGTGCTGCGGGTTTGGCGGTCTCTTTGCTGTAAAAATGAGCCAGATTTCCGGGGCAATTTTACAGCGCAAGCTTGAAAACATCGAAGCCAGCGGGGCCGAGACCGTGGTCGGAACCGATGTTAGCTGCCTCATGCACATCGCCGGAGGGTTACAGCGCCGGGACAGTACCATTCAAGTAAAACATATTGCCGATATTCTGCGGAGCAAATAACCCTTATGGCCGGTTCTTCTATCACCTTCTACGATCGCGTTGAAGACGCGCTGCACAATCGTCAGTTGCAAACCGCGCTCACGATCTCAACCTCACGCTTCACCAACGGGCGTAAAGTTGCCCTCCAAGCGCTGCCCGAGGCCGATGCCCTGCGCGATCACGCCCGTCGCATTCGGGCGCACACGATTGCCCACCTGGATCGCTATCTGGGCCAATTTGCCGACTCGGTTGAACGGGCGGGCGGGCAGGTTCACTGGGCCGAAACGGCCGATGAGGCCAATCGCATCGTCGCGAAGCTGGCCCAGGAGCGCAATGTTAAAAATGTGGTCAAATCAAAATCGATGGTCAGCGAGGAACTGCATCTTAACGCGGTGCTTGAGGCAGCCGAGATATGCGTAACGGAAACCGATTTGGGCGAGTATATCGCGCAACTGGCCG
>JAGRBY010000041.1 GCA_020433835.1 Anaerolineae bacterium
CTCCATTTCTATGACCTCCTTGGCATCCATATTGAGCCTAACTCTATACTTAAAGTTTTTGCGGAAAGGCATAAACATACTTTAAACTTCATCATGAAAACATCAGGTTTAGCAAACGAGTGAACAACCATAACGTAACATTTGTTTTACCCGGTGGACTAACGCTAAGTGGTGTTGTGACTTGGTCAATTAAGCTATGTAAAAAGTTAGCCGATTTGAACCGGCCGGTTGGACTAATACAACATCATGATATTGCTCCTAAACTAGAAATAGCGGTTCCCCCTAATATCAATGTTATTCGCTGCAAAAACAAGGCATCTCCTCATAATTTCTATATCGAAAAAGATCTTAAAGGCTATCAAATCGACTATCTAAAGATGATGCCAAGTACCATTATTCCTAATGGTGAAGCGGGAACTTACGCTACTTGCGCGTTGATAGCACAAGAGTCGCCTGACATTTTGCGAACCATTGGTATGGCTCACTCTGATGAACCAGGATATTATGATTGGCTTAGCTATTATGAACCGATCATTTATAAGTACATCGCAGTTAGTAATGAGATTGCAGAGAAGTTAACCCAATTGATACCGCATCGCGCCGAAGATATTTTGATACGCCCCTATGCGGTTGACATCGAGCTGCAATTGCAAAGAGGTTACTCACCAGAACCTAAGCCTATCCAATTAATGTATGCGGGGCGCATTGTGGAAAAACAGAAACGGGTTAGCGACCTGATTGAGCTAGTCAAGAACTTGGTCTCGAAACAAGTTAACTTCCAACTGCGACTCGTCGGAGATGGTCCGGATGTTAACAAACTCAAAACTCATTTTCAAACTTTAGGACAAACTATCTCTGATAGAGTTACTTTTGAAGGCAACTTAACGCCCCCACAAATTTATGAGGCCTGGCAGACCGCCGACGTTTGTATCCTGGTCTCTGAATATGAAGGTACATCGATTTCCATGCTTGAAGCCATGGCTTGCGGCTGCATTCCAGTGGTAACCAACGTTAGTGGCACGAAAGAGGTTATCGAGCAGAGTGTTAACGGTTTTACAGTAACGGTGGGCGATATGGCGGAAATGGCCTGCATTATCGAAATGCTTGATGATGATAGAGGGATGTTAGCAGAACTGGGTCATAGCGCCCATGCAACTATTCTAAAAGGCTACAGTTACGATCGCTACGTTCCCTGGTTTTTAAACCTTATTGATGAAGTGTGGCAGCAATCTCCCCGTCGTTGGCCAGAAGGTTGGCCGTTGCATCGTTCTCCCACGCTTAAGGAACATATGATTGCATTTTCAGGAGAGGAGTTGAGCCAGCTTTTGCCTACGAAAAAATTGATAAAGGCTCTTGGATTTAAGGTGGCTGCCCATCCGGCCTTGAAGTGGCTACATCAATTTCGCATTCTCGGTAAAAAAATCGTGGGCGATTGAAACAAATCCGCTATGGAGGCCACGCTACGAATCTTATCTTGACCACCCATCGTTTCTTTCCTCGCTTTTTCGGCGGGGTTGAAGCCTATACGCTGCGGCTGGCCCATGCGTTACAACAACGCGGCCATACGGTTCATATCCTCACCGGTGAGCCAATTGATAAACCTGATCTAAGTATCGAAATAAAAAATGAACTATTTCAGGGTATACCGTTGATTCGCCTGGAGTATGATTTTTTGCGCCGCCCTGTAGCCTATCGCGCTGCTTATCACGACCCTGCCGTCACCGCTCAAATTAAAAGTATTTTGTACGAGGTTCAACCGGATGTGGTTCACGCCACAAGTCTGTCGCTATTGATGGGAGGAACGATTGAAGCAGCGAAATCTCTAAAGCTGCCCTTCATCTATACCGCAACAGATTTTGTCTTAACCTGTCGCCGTGGCACGTATATCAAATATGACAATAGCATCTGTACAGAGAAAGAAGAGGTTGCATTGTGTACAGAGTGTATGAGGCCACACACAACACTCGAAATTCAGCTTGAGCGAGCTTATCGCCTCTTGCCAGAGACACTGGCCGGAGGTGTTTTACCGGTTTTAGAAAATTTTATCGGCAAACGCGCTGATTTTGTCCATGCTGCTACCAGCATCAAGCACCGATTTCGTTATCTGCCCTACTGGCGAGAGCAAATTGACCATGTAATTGCGCCCTCAAGCTATATTCGTGATAGGCTGTTGCTCAATAACTTTCCAGTAGAGCGAATTACTGTTTCGCCCTATGGCATCACACCACCACCCCCAGATTTCAAAAAAATACCTTCATCAAAAATTCGATTTGGCTATATTGGCCGAATTACGCCTATCAAGGGTGTTCATTTGCTGATAGAAGCCTTCACCCGGCTCAATCTTCAAGACGGGGTTGAGTTAACGCTTTATGGTAAAGCCGATGTCAACGCTGAGTTGTATATACAAAAGTTAAAGCAGAAAGTAGAGGGCGCAGCCAACATTAAATTCGCCGGATTTGTGGACAATGCCAAAATTTCGGACCTATATCAGAAAATCGACGTTTTAGTAGTTCCCTCGATATGGCCGGAGAATAGCCCTATCACTATACTAGAAGCCCAAGCACACGGTATTCCGGTTATAGCCAGTGACGTTGGGGGAATAACTGATTTAGTAAATCATGAGAGCAATGGATTACTCTTTGCTAATCAAAACGTCGATGATTTAATCAGACAAATAAAACGTTGCGTATCGTCTCCAGAATTTGTTAGCAAATTGGCTACCCGGTCACAACTCATCAAATCAATAGATACAGATGCGAAAAAATTAGTAAGCTTGTATGAAAACCTCTGTACCCACCCAAATTCTAATATCCTTGATAAGTAATCCCCAATGTTGTTAGATCTCCTTTTGAGTTTATGAGAGAGCAGTTTTTGTAATCTACACCATCTGAGTCCAGCGAAGTTATTCTATTTGCAAACCATGCATAGCGACCTATCCAGGGTGTACTATTTAACCAGGGGGTTGTCTTCTCCATCGTCTTCTTTATTTCAGAGGTAGAGCCATTAACGCATCGCCCTCCGTATTCAAGCAACCAAAACGGCACGTCATACCCTCGGGTCAGGGCTTCATTTCGGCGGGCATTGAGGAAAGATTTTATTTCGCTATCAGTTTCCTTGTAGATATTCCAACCTAGAGCATCAAAGTGCGGTTTAGTGCCATACAAATCTTCATACTCATCCACCATATACCAGGTCCATTGGTGTCCATAAGGTTGTCCATTCTGACCCGGATACCACTGATTGGGCGAAGGGGAAACTAACTTTATACCTTTAGGCAACGCGGCATTTTCAATCTGTCGCCACAGCTTTGCTCCCTGATTAGGAGACACATTGCCTTGCCATGGCAAATTTGGTTCGCTAAAGCCAACAAGCCATCCTGAAGCCTGCGCATTTTGAATGGCAATATCAAGATCGCCCATGCTATCGGCGTTATATATTCTCGGCACAAACTTTTCAAGATTACTAGGTCCACAGTTCGAGTCTGGCCTGGGTCCCCAATTAAAATACCAAGAGGCTTTTAAGCTATCCAGATCATCGCAAGCCGGAGAAGACTTTGCTCCAAACCCTTTTTTGAGGTTCAATGGTGGATTAACGACAATGGGTATGTATACTGTATAGGCGGTTGTATTATTTATAACTAAAGATTCTTCTTGAACAAGATCAGCAGAGATCTCATTTAACGCATCGTTTAAATAAGGCTGAGGTCTAATAAGTTTCAACATCGCGAACCCTAGTAAAATTGAAACGAGAAAAGGAAAAATCAACGCGACAACCTGAATAAATTTTTTCATGAAAACCTCTCTAACAAAAATACTTTTGGATACGGCAACCTTCTTGATCTTACTGAAGATAAATATTAAAACAAGTTAAATAGACAAAGTGCATAAAAAGCAAAAGTTAATCACTATTCATAGGCAATTGCCAAGATAAATAAACAAAGGTATAGTGCAACGTACTATTGCTTACACATATAACGATGAAAAATCTTATTTCGATTGCAGCTCGAAATTCCTTTTTTAGCACGTTCGGCAAGCTGGGCGTCAAAATTCTTTCATTTGCCTTTACCATTTTTATCATTCGCTGGTTGGGCGATGCGGACTATGGGCAATATGTTATCATTTGGTCATACGTAAGTATCTTTGCCATGTTGTCCGATGCCGGCTTGAATATGTATGCCATTCGCGAAATTGCCAAGCATCAATATGGCAGTCAATTTATCGCTGGCAACATTATTGTTTTGCGTCTGGGATTAGCTGTAGTTACGATAATACTTATCAACGTATCCGCATGGTTGGCGGGGTACTCTACTCAATTTATCGAATACATCCTTATCGCCAGTCTCATTTTATTACTTTACGCTATACAAGACCCCTTTGATGCTATTCTTCAAGCCTATGAACGTTTTGATTTATCTGCCTTCAGTGTTATTATTGGGCAGCTTGCCTTTGTTATAGTGGGTTCTATCTTATTACTAATGGGCTGGCACGTTTTCGGGCTAATTATTGCTGGGCTGGTCAATGTAATTGTTTCGGCAATAAGCGCATGGTGGATGATTCGACAAGCCTATGCATCCAGTTTGCATTGGCAGTTAACTCCTAGCCGATGGTGGAGCTTTCTTCGCACCTCTTTTCCGTTTGGATTGATTAAAATATGGTTGAGCTGGTCCTTAAAAATTGATATTGTAATTTTATCATGGTTTTGGTTTGAGCAGATGGCCGGCTGGTATGGTGCAGCTTATGCTATTGTTTCGGGAATAACGGTTATCTCAACATCAATCAATGCCGCGCTGTACCCATCGCTCAGTCGCCAAAATGCCGAAAATGCCACCAGTCTGCCCCAAATTTACCGCCATGTGTTGAAATACCTTTTGATTTTGTCATTGCCTATCGCGGCGGGCGTATTTCTCACGGCAAATAAATGGGTTGGGCTTTTATACGGTCATGAGTTTAAACCGACAGCCGTAGTTTTGTCCATCCTCATCCTTTCCGTGCCATTACTCTTTATCTCCGAATTTTTTCGGTATGCGATGTTAGCCACTAACCGAGAACATATTGCTGTAAGAGAGTTAGGCTGGGCGGTATGTCTTAATGTGTTGCTTAATCTCTGGTGGATTCCCCGTTATGGTTTTGTAGCTGCCTCAATTATTACTGTTATATCTGAAGCAGTGTTAGTCTTTTTATACTTATGGCAGTTGAGAAACGAGGTAGGATTTTTTACATTTTTGAAAATTGTGGCCAAACCTTTGCTGGCCACAATAGGGATGACGATAATTATTGCAGAATTTTCTACAAATAGCTTACTTGTGCAGGTAATCTTGGGAGGAATTACTTACACAGCCTTAATTTGGCTTTTGGGGAGCCTTAACTCTGAAGATTTTTGGATATTGTTTAGCGATCCATCCAAGCCATACGGAGGAGAAATGATTAATTCCAAAAAACAGCAACCTGACCACCCAGTATTCATAAGTGTATTTATCTTGGTTTACAATACTGAAAAATTTATAGACCAAGCGATACAAAGTGTTTTACACCAAACTTATCAACACTTTGAACTCATCATCGTCGATGACGGCTCAACAGATAATACCAAAGACGTTTTAGAAAAATATGCCAATCACCCGAAAATGCAAATTTTTTATAACAAACAAAACCGTGGCATATCCCCCTCATGGAACTTCGCTATAAAACAATGCCATGGCGAACTTATCGCCAAACTTGATGCCGATGACTTCTACGAACCAGACCAAATGGCAACCGTCGTTAAATTTTATCAAGAGCATCCCCAAGTAGGCTTTATTTTTTCAGGATTAAATCTGGTTTACCCCGATGGTCGTCGCGAACCCGAAATGGTATTTCTCAAAAATTGGGTGCGCGAGCGACAAGAATTTTTACCGACACTCCTTCGTCTATGTGTGGTCAGAGCGCCCACGGTTTTTGTTAATCGAGACTGTTACCAAAAGTTGGATGGAGTTATAGAGGCAATGACGCTCCATTCCGATTGGGAATTGTGGGTTAAAATAGCGGCGCATTACCCGGTGGGCTACATAGCACAGTGTTTGGCTAATTATCGAATGAGCCATGGTACAAATGTAACGGCCCTAGCGGCCATCGACGGACGCAGTATGCATGATATTCGGCTTTGGTTAGATTTGCTTAACCACAATAAACTACCTTACACATTAACAAAAGCTGAACTCACGCAATTTAGGTGGGGTATTTACGAATTAGAAATGCATTTTGCGGCTAAATCTGCCTACTATCAGCAGATAGAATTGCAAAAAACATATACCACCTTTGCCGAAGAAATTTTACCCAGCCGTTTACCTGAGGCTGAAATGATTAAAATGCGTCAGGTTCACACCCATCTGCATCAAGGTATCTTTGCCTTTCGCGATAGAAAACTAAAAGAAGCCCGTCGTTACTTTTTAAAGGCCATTCGATCAGGTCCAAAATATTGCAAAGCCCCCTGGATTTGGAGTAAATTGCTACTTACGTTGCTCGGTCGAACCAAATGGGGCGTTTTATACAAGTAAAAATCGATAATATGAGCCATTCATTACGAATAGATCCCGTATCGTCTCCATCAAAAAATCATCAATTTACAAATCGTCCCGGCGTGTCGATTATTATTCCGGCATTTAATGAGCAAAATGGGATAAATGGTGTCTTGACCCAACTGCATCACACAATGATGAACTTTGGCGAAACGTATGAAATCATTGTTGTTGATGACGGCTCAGTCGATGAGACTGCTGCTCAGGTTGATCCCAAAAAAAATCGACTCCTACGCCATTCTACCAATCGAGGCTATGGAGCAGCTCTAAAAACAGGTATCCGCCACGCTGCCTACAACATTATTGCCATGACCGATGCCGACGGTACATATCCTAATGACTGCATCCCTGATCTACTGCAAATTCTGCGTCAGGGAGAGTGTGACATGGTCGTAGCGGCTCGTACCGGAGAACAGGTATTTATCCCTTGGCTACGTCGGCCCGCCAAATGGGCCATCACCCGGTTAGCCGAATTTGTGGCAGGGCAATCCATTCCAGACCTCAACTCTGGCCTACGACTCTATCGCCGAACAACCGTGTTCCAATTTCTAGATCTATTGCCCAACGGCTTCTCATTTACAACAACTATCACCTTAGCCATGTTAAGCAATGGTTATCTGGTGAGGTATGAACCCATTAATTACCACCCCCGCATTGGCCGTTCAAAAATACGGCCTATTGCCGATACACTTAATTTTATTGGCTTGATCTTACGGATTGCCCTATACTTTGCTCCCTTAAAAATCTTTTTACCACTGGGAATCCTATTGCTCATGGTCGGTATTTTCTGGGGGCTGTATACAAAATTCGCTTTTGGTCAACTGGCCGACGTATCAACGATGATGATCATCATGTCGGCCTTTCAAATATCAGCATTAGGTTTGCTGGCCGAACTCATCAATAAACGGCTACCAGCCCCCTTAAAAACCTTAGAGCAATTACCTTTTCACAAGGAAGATTATGACTAGTTTACGGGATGTCTACGCCCAAAAGGCCTTAAACCAAATTCCGCGTCTTTTAGGCAATTTAGATCGCAACCCATTTTCACCAACCTATGGCTGCTTTCATCGAGATTATTGGCTCGATAAAACTTCCGACTTTCCTGATGCGGTTCGTCAATTTGCCGTTCATGCTCTGGCGCTGGTTTACAAACACCATTTTCCTGGCAGCCCCTACCAAGGCCAACCCAAAATTAGAGATTGGGCCATTGCTGCGATTGATTATTGGACTAAAATCCAACACGGGGATGGCTCTTTTGACGAATTTTATCCCTACGAACGCGGTTGGGTTGGGCCGTCGGCTTTTACATGCTTTACCATCATCGAAACTTATCGCCTGTTGCAAGATGAAATACCGGCGGAGGTCCAAGAGCGAACCTTAGCCGCTATTCGGCGCACCGCTTATTTCATTGCAGCCGGCGAGTCAGAAGAGGATCACCTCGCTAACCATCACGCTATGGCCTGTTTGGCGGTTTGGAAAGCCTATATGCTTTTAGGCGATACCGAATTAAAATCCGGCTTCAACCGCCTATGGCAGGGGTTCTTGACATATCACAACGCCCGCGAGGGATGGTCTCGTGAGTATGACGGTGTTGATCCCGGTTACCTTTCGGCCACGGTTTCCTTTTTCGGTAAAATCTATCAGGAAAACCCTGATCCGGACATTTTTAAGATTTTACAGCAATCGGTCGAGTTTGCGGCTTACTTTGTATACCCCAACGGTTATTACGCCGGCAGCATGGGCAGCCGCAATACGCTTCATTTTTACCCCCATGGCTTTGAAATCCTGGCCGATAAAATACCTATGGCCGCCGCCGTAGCCGAGAGGTTACTGCAAGGGCTGGCCGAAAACGCCTTGGTACCACCCGACATCGTCTCCGACCGTTATGTTGTTTATCGTGTGCCGGAATTCTTACAATCCTACCTTGATTACCAGCCGCGCCCTCAAACACTGCCTCAACTGCCATATCAATGCGATGACATGCGGAAATACTTTCCAGAGTCGCGCATCTTCGTTGAAACCAAAGCCAAAACTTACCAAATCGCCAATTTGGCCAAGGGCGGGGTCGTCAAGTTATTTGATCGCCATAGCAAACAGCTTCTGCTCAACGACTGTGGTCTCATAGGAAAGTTAGCCGATGGTCGAATCATTTCAAGCCAGTGGATCGATCCCGACTACGACAGCCACGTTACGCAAACCGGATGGGAAGTGAGCGGCCATTTTCATTTGGTTCCATCAAACAAACTATTCAATCTATCCAAAAATATTCTATTTCGATCTACCTTGCTAACCTTAGGCTGGAACAAAACTTTCTCCCATTCGCTCAAAGGCAATATCCGTAAGGTGTTAATTCTTGGGCAGCGCGCTGTACCGGTGCGCTTTCGGCGACAGGTGACATTTACCAATGATCAATTCACTATCCAGGACGATATCACTATCGATGGTGATGTTAAACTCGATGCGTTGTCTGTAGGGGATGAGTTTTTTGTGCGTTACGTTCCCCAGAGTCGTTATTTTCAATTTCAAGAATTGGCTGTTGCAGGGTATCCGCTCACGCAATCATTGCTCGATATTCTCAATCATCAACGACAATTATCAATTATTCAGACCTTAGCCTTAGATGGTACACCTTGTCCCCAAATTCGCAGACGAATTTCATCTCCGCAACGACCGATGCCATCCCCCGATCAATAGAGCACAGATCGCGGGCAGTCCAACATTTCGGGATGCACCTTTATGGATCAACTCACCTTTGCCTTTAGAAACTTTTCCGACAAATTAATAAAAGGGGTAAAACACCCTTCAACATTCAAATTTTACTGGCAAACTTATGTTCTCAATAAACTGAACAAAGTAGCGCCGAATATTTATATCGTCTCCTACCCAAAATGTGGGCGAACCTGGCTTCGCTTTATTCTTCAACAATATTTACAGCAGCAGTATCCTCAGTTACCGCAATTTGAAAACCGTTTTCTGCTCCGCTTGCCTCAAGACATGATACTTAAATTTGAACATGATCAGGGCAATTGGGTACCCGCCCCGCCTAAAGTTTCGCAACTTTCATTTAATATTACCAAGTATACGGGCAAAAAAGTGATTTTTATGGTCCGTGATCCCCGCGATGTTCTTATTTCAAGTTGGTATCATTTAAGATACAGAGAAAATATTTATCAAGGCAGCCTTTCAGAGTTTATTCGCGATGATTTAGTGGGTATTCATAAAGTCGTTGCGTTTATGAATTTGTGGCTTGATAATCGTCATGTTCCCGCCGATTTTTTACTTATCAGCTATGAACAATTCCATGCAGACTCGGCCACGCATTTTCGACAGATACTGGAATTTATGAACATTGCCGTTGATGACTCAGCGGTAGCAATGGCTACCCAGTCCGGCTCCTTTAGGGAAATGAAAAAAGTTGAAATCGAGCAAGGCAGCGACGAACCCTGGCTGCGCCCCGGCTCTACAAATTCAGAAAACTCCATGAAAATCCGTAAAGGAAAAATCGGCGGCTTCAAAGAAGAACTCTTAACCGAGGATATCGCTTACCTCAATTCAGTCATCCAGACCGAGCTTTCCCCTCTTTTACCCTATCATCAAATTCCAAAGCATGACTAAAACCCGTTTACTCATCTTGGTTGGGAAGCTTGCCTTAGGGCTTATTCTGTTAATCGCCCTTATTGAAGTGACGGGCAGTTTACAAGATGCCCGCGAACTATTGGACCTGAATTGGTATCAGGCCTGGCCGGTACTGGGGTGGACGCTGCTGCTCAATGCTATAGCTACCTGGCGCTGGCAGATTCTTATCCGCCAATTTGGACTACCCCATATTCCCTTTCCCAGTTTGCTAAAAAGCGTGGTCGTGGGCCGATTGGTCGGTAACTCCACCAGTCAGGTTATTGGTGATATTAGTGCCCGATCAATTTATTTAAAATCTCATGGTGTTGACCTTAAACAGGGTGGATTAACTATTATTGCCGACAAACTGTTTGAGGTTGCTTTTGCACTTGCTGTAAGCATTGTTTTTTTTGTTTCAATCATAACAGGGCAATTTGCAGTCTGTCCGGGGTGTTTTCCCTTAGCCACATTAGGTGTGTTTGCAGCAGCCACCTGGAGTTTACCACAACTGCTTAAACTGTTTGGTCATTTGCCTTGGATTGCGCAACGTATCACGCCACTTCCCGATTTTCTTTTCGATCATACTCGCTGGTTGCTAGCGGGGTTAACAATTATTAAATATGGTGTAGTGGTATTACGTTATGATTTTATCCTACGCTTTTGTGGAATTACGAATTTAAGCTTAGTATCGGTCTTCTTTGGTACCGCTTGGGCACAAGTTGGCTTAATGCTAGCTTTTACGCCCGGCGGGCTAGGTTTTGTAGAAGCAGGTTGGACGGGGGCCTTAATCTATTTTTCTGTCGCGAATTCGGCTATCTCAAAATTTCTTATTGCCCAACGGCTACTGATCACCCTTTCTGTAATTTTATTGGCTCCTTTAACCATGGCATTCGAGACGTTCGCAAAATTTAATCTCAACAAAAAAGAGCGACGTACTACGTAAGGATCGTGAATACAATAACTTCCGCATTTGCGTTTAGGGATTTGGTAAATAGGTATTGGTAAGTGGTTATTCAATCTCCAGTCTCCAATTACCAGTTACCAATTACAAATTACCCGACAGAATTGGGTAAGTTAATTAATTCTCATTCCTAAGTAAGTTATTGCCAGAGACACTATGCAATTACTATTTCTCCTTGATGTTCTTCTCATTTTTACAAGCGCATATCTATTTATTGCCATGTGCCGATTGCCTTCATTGGCCGCCTCAATAGTCGGTCTATGGATAATGGCTTATGGCAGTATAGTTTTAATAGGTTTAATAGTCGCCGAATTGGGCTTCCTCAATGCCCCATTTGCTCATTTTATTGGGCATCTGCTGCTCCTGGCAGTAATAGCATTGATTTGGCACCTACGCAAACGGCCTCGTATTAACTTTTCTCCTTTAGCCCATCAATTTATCCCTCGCAGCCTTATCTCAACACTGCGAACCGCGCCCGATGTTTTCGTCTTGGTTGCTGGCACAAGCTTATTGTACTTGTTAGGTATCTATCTCATTTGGTCGCTGCCTTACGGTAGTCATGATAGTATGGCCTACCACCTGGCGCGTATTGGCTACTGGTTGCAGCACAACTCCCTACGCCCCTATCCTACCTATGAAATTCTACAAACCAGCTTTCCGGTTAACTCATCATTGACCATGCTCTGGCTGATCCTCTTTTGGGGCAGCGATCAACTGGTGGGCCTGGTTCAATGGTTGGCTGTGTTAGGCACCGTTCCAGTCATTTATGGGCTGGCGCGGCTCATTGGCGGATCACGCCGCCAATCACTCTTTGCTGCGCTGTTGTGGCCAACTCTCCCGGTCGTTATTTTACAATCAACTACAACCCTCAATGATATGGTTACCGCCTTTCTGGCCACGACCACCACCTACTTCTTACTCTTTGGCATACGCCGCCATTCTTACAGCGCTCTACTACTATCAGGTCTAGCCTTAGGCTTGGCTTTTGGCACTAAAGGGACAATTTATATGTTCCTTCCATCCCTCTTAGTAGCAGGTCTGTTTTTTCTCGTAAAAGACCGATTGACTGCTCTGCGCCCGCTACTCTTTTGGGGTGGAGCCTGCGCTACCGGGATATTACTTTTTGGCTTTTATATTTATTTCATTAACTTCGTAACCTATGCCAACCCTTTAGGCCCCCATGCCGAACGGGGCACGGCCACAGTAGCCAATCCCACACCGGAAACAATTGTCACCAATATAGCTCGCTATCTTTACCAAATGGCCGATACAGCCGGGGTGCCTGCAAATTTTGTTGCAGCTATCCAACCCTCATTGGCACAGGCAGGTCATCGAACATTTGAAATATTTCATCTCGATCCGAACCTACCGGCAGCTACTCGCCCCACCACGGCTTTTACGTTTGATGGTTCACCCCCCAACTTGGCTAATGTTACCGAAATAGGCCCCTTAAAAAATCGAAATCATGAGGTTTTTGCCTGGTATGGTCCGTTGGGATTCCTTTTGTTTTTACCGGCTATCCTTTTTAGCCTCATTTTCGCACCGATCCGTGGTCAGTATGACCGTTGGTTGTTAGCTTTGATGGCAACCACCTACTTCTTTGTGCTGTGCTATCTTATGCGCTGGAGTCCCTATCGAGGCAGATTTATGGCCACAGCTATGGCAGTATCCACACCATTATTAATTATCTATTTCCAACGTGGATGGGGTGGTAGAATTTTACGTTGGGGAATAGTTAGCCTGACCTTATTTTTTGCTTTTTGGACAGCCACCCATAATTTAGCTAAACCTCTACTCGGGCCGACTTCTATTTTTGATGTTGACCGTGCTGCGCAACGTGGTTTTTACGGCGGCCAGATTGATTTTGTCCGGGCCATAGAAACGTATTTGCCATCTGATGCCCGTGTTGGGTTGGTTGGCTACCAGTTGTGGGAGTATCCATTATTCGGCCCCAACTTCAGCCGAACTATCAAACCGCTCTTTCCTCCGCCAGATAAAATCGACGCTCAAAGCTTGAAACAAAATCAGCTTAACTATTTAGTTGTCAGTAGCTACCTTGTTAACTTGCAGCCAGATATCGCTGACGACATCCGATTACTAACTCAAGGCCATGGCTGGAAAATTTTCACTCCGGTTGAAAATTTTCCAAACTGGCTGACATGGGCAACAAATCAATCAACTCCCCAAACACAGTCAACAAATCAATCACTTTTTACAGTTAGTAACCCGATCCGTGGTTCAACTCAAATTGACCTGCACCTTCCTCCCCACGGTGTTGAACAGCTCGGACAACAGCCGGTGTTATGGCTTGGTGAGGAGCAAAATAATAGTATTGAGGGTATAATCACATCCGCTCGCAATCAATCCGTGCAATTGGCTCTTGACACTCTACCTTTAGTTGACAAAACATTACCTGTGGAGTTCACATTTTCCAACCCACAAGGTACCTGGACAGAAACCCGCTCACTCAACGAACGAACCGAAATACAATTTGAGTTGCCTCTGCAAGAAGGCGAAAATAGCTTTACTTTAATTACGCCGGCTGCCTCTGATAATAGCGGCAGTCAACAGCAAAAACCAACATTACTAATAAGCCAAATAGAACTCGACTCGATTGCCGCCACCGGAGCCTCAACTCTGGGACCGACGGCCAATCCGTTGGTGCTGGTCGATACAGCTTTAGCCAACTCAGTTGGTGTAGAACCGGACGCTCAAATTCCCTGGCCTCTCGACATCGAAAATGATCGCCCATTTCTGTGGTTAGGTCAGGGTGAGGCAGGTGGACTAGGCGGCACCATTCTATCGAATACAACCCAGCCGGTAGTGCTAAACTTTGACGTTTCACCAGGACCCGCTCGGTCAGACCAACAGCGCACCGTTCAAATGGTTAATCAGAGCGGCGATGAGGTCGTCACTCAAACAGAAACCTTCAACCAGGCTACCGTTATAAATTTTCCGGTTCAACTTCAAGCCGGCCGCAATCATTTCCAATTTACGGTTTTAGACGAACCCACGCAGCTTGCACAAGCGGATGGGGAGACACGCCCTTTACTTGTACGTTTGAACCAAATTACGATTAGAGCACCATAACATTCCGCATGATGAACGCTGTCGTAAAGCAAATGAGAGATATAAATCGAGAAACATTCGTTTCTACATCAACAATCGAATATGCATTGGTTCTGGTATGTCTAATCTTGATATTCTTCGGGGTATTCAATTCGGCGCTACAGGCACAATTTGCGCTTATAGATGACCACACCATCCTAACAGTAGCTTTATCTAAACAGCCTATTTGGGAAACAATTCAATATGCCTTCACCTCCAACATTGCCACTGGAGGTCGATTTAAACCAGGTCATGTTTTAACCCCATTCATAGGGATAGCACTGGTAAGGACAAACCCAAAGCTATGGCATCTGGCAATGATCTTGGCCGGCCTATTGACCTGCTTGTTTTTCTACGCCTCACTTCGCAACCTCGGTCTTGATATCATTTCATCCCTGTTTTTTATTTTGTTATTTACTATCGTCGGCGCTCAAAACAGCATCTGGTATCGGTTACTGACCGGTGAAACGTGGGGTATACTTTTTATAGCCATTGCGGTCTGGGCGGGTGTCTATGCCGCCAAAACCAGCAAGTCACCAATTTGGGACATCGTTTTTGTCGCGGCACTGTTCCTGGCTGCAAACTTCAAAGGAAGCTTCGTTCTAACAATTCCGGCCTTACTACTGCTACGCTGGCTACTGCCGGATTATCACTCAGTTCATTCAACCCGAGCCGCTGGTACAGCAATTTTGAGCCTGCCGATGTAATTTTGATCAGCTATTCTATTCTTATTTTCGCGATACTGCTCTTTCGCTATCGTGAACCGAGTGGGCATAAACTGCGCTTGATGATTTTAGCTATAACAGCTTTCGGCCTAGTTTGGACACTACCTCAACTCGTGCTACACAGCCACGGTATGGAGGGTCACTATCGCGTACCGGCGGTTATCGGCTGGTTTGTTTCCGCCAGCTTAGGAATGCATCTTCTCTGGCGACAGCGTCGTTGGATTTTGTGGGGCGGAACCAGCGTGCTTTTTACAATTTTGCTTGCACTAAATTTAGGGCCAACTGTAGCTCGGTTCAGTTACTATACCGCTGACTCTTTAGCCTTAAACCAGATGACTGACTACCTTGTCCAACACGTCAACAAGCATCAAGCTATTGTCATTAGTCTAAATCCGATAACCCATCAAGAAAGTGCCTTCTCTCTACAATCACATTTAAACTTTGTCGGGTTAAACAGTCCTATATATCTGCTTCCAGTCTACCAAACAGAGCATCAGCAAAACCATCCTCTCGTTGAGCAGCTCATCACAAACGCTGGTTTTGCCGAATTTGCTGATCTGGAAAAATTAGCCGCTAATGAGGTTGGGGCAATCATCGGAATTGACGCACCCAATGAGATAACGCAGATTCCGTCTTGGTATCTCCCGGCTGAGTGGGAGCGAGTTGTATTCTCAGCACCTTATTACACACTATCTTTAAAAAAGTTAGACTCTGTTAAACTGAATAATTTTGACTATACTATCTTGACGCCTATAGAGCAATGACTGTAATGCTTCCTTTAATATCCATCATCACGCCATCTTACAACCAAGCCAGTTACATCGAGGCTACCATCCAGAGCGTACTGGCCCAAAACTATCCCCATCTCGAACACCTTATCATCGATGGCGGCTCAACCGACGGCACCCTAAAAATCCTGCAAAAATACGAGTCTGTTTTACAATGGGTGTCTGAGCCGGATACCGGCCAGGCCAACGCCATCAATAAAGGCTTCAAAAAATCAACCGGCGAAATCGTGGCCTGGCTTAATTCTGACGATATCTACATGCCGGCAGCGCTTCACCGCGTCGCCAAGTTTTTCAACGAGCACCCCCATATCGATATCCTCTATGGCGATTACCACCTCATCGACCAATACGGCCACGTTTTGCTCCGCAAACAAGAAATCCCGTTTGACTACAATATTTTACTTTACGGGCTAGACTACATCAGCCAACCGACCACCTTTTTCCGCCGCTCCGTTTTTGAGCGCTCCGGCTATTTAGATGAAAGCCTGCACTACGGCCTCGATTGGGAATACTGGCTGCGTTTGGCTAATGACGGTTGTCAATTTGCCCATTTGCCTTACTATCTGGCTGCCACCCGCTGGCACACCGACGCCAAAACCCTGGTTGCTCCACCAGAGATGTACGCTGAGCATGAGGCTATTCGGGCCAGATACTGGAAAAAGCAAAAACTCTCATCTGTTCGACTGCACCGAGCTTATGAAGTTTTGCTTAATAAATATTATCGCGCTAAACGCCAGTTCATAAAACTTATTCATCGCCGTACCATCGACTTTCCCCCTGGTCATTGGATCATGTATAATCACAAATAAAAATAAACTGTAAAATAAGAGGGCCTTATGGATGATCTATTGAACAGGATCACCTTTGATAAAGAAATACTTGGTGGCAAACCACTTATTCGAGGCATGCGCATTTCTGTTGAGATGATTCTCGAGCTATTAGCTAAGGGAGCAACCACATCAGAAATCTTGGAGGATTATCCCGAACTTGAAACGGACGACATCAGAGCGACACTGATTTATGCTCATCACCTTATCTCTGGCGAGACAGTCCATGTCAGAGTTACAGCGTGAAAATTCTTGTCGATGTTAACGCCAGCGGAGCAATAGCGAATTGGTTAGAGAGTATGGGGCATGACATCGTCAGAGCAAGTACAAAAGATCCGCGCATGTCAGATGATGACATCTTAACTTGGGCTGTGCAGGAAAATAGAGTCATCATAACAACCGACAAAGACTTTGAGGAAATGGTTTGGCGAGCACAGAGACCACATAGAGGCATTTTGCGTTTAGAAAATTTACCGCGTCAGGAAAGAAAACTATTGCTTGAAGAAGCCATCGAACACTATCAACAAGAATTAGAAAATGGAGCTATTGTTATAGCTCAGCAGAAAAAATTCCGCGTTAGAAAATCTCGCTAGATTTCCGTGAAAAAAATCCTCGTCACCACCACCAGCTATCCGCCGGCCATCGGCGGAGCACAGTTACACACCCACCAAATTCTCAAGCGTCTGTCGCCCAATTTTCCGGTGCAGGTCATCACCCACTGGGCCGAAAACCGCACCGATTGGCTCTTCGGCACAACCCTCAACGCTCCGGCTAAGCCGAAAGCTTATACCTTCGAAGATATTCCTGTTCAACTTATCACCCTTACCCGCCAGGAACGCCGCCAACTTTGGCCCTATGTCCTCGGCTATTACGCTATCAAACCAACGGCCATCGACAAAATCGCGGCTCGTCTTATGCCGAAAATCGAGCTGCTAGCCCGCGATTGCAGCTTAATCCACAATATGCGCATCGGCCGCGAACCCATCAGCTTTGCCTCATTCAACGTTGCCAGAAAACGCGGCATTCCGTTTGTCTTTGTCCCTTACCACCATCCTCGCTGGGTGGGGTGGAAATATCGCGAATACCTCAATCTCTATCGGCAGGCCGATGCTTTGATTGCGCTCACCCAGGCCGAAAAAGAAACGCTCATCGCCTTAGGGGTTGCTGCCGATCGCATTTTTGTAACCGGTATCGGCCCCGTCATCGCCGATCAAACCGATCCGGCGGCGTTTCGAGAGCAGGTTGGGATACCATCAGCCGCGCCGCTCGTACTGTTTCTCGGCCAAAAATATCGCTACAAAGGCTACGAGGCCCTGGCGGCGGCGGCCAAAATTGTCTGGGCGAAACTGCCGGAAACGCGTTTTCTATTCATCGGGCCGCAGACAACCGCCTCGAAAAAGTTTTTCGCCCGGCACCAAGATCATCGGGTGATAGAATTGGGAAAAGTTGATGTACAGCAAAAGTCCGATGCGCTAGCCGCCTGCACGCTGCTCTGTCTGCCTTCTACCCAGGAGAGCTTCGGCGGTGTGTATACCGAGGCCTGGTCGTTCGGCAAACCCGTTATCGGAGCGAACATCCCGGCCGTAGCTGAAGTGATCGACGACGGAATTAACGGCTATGTTGTTCCTCCCATGCCGCAGGAGATCGCCGAAAGGATCCTCTATCTGCTCAATAATCCGACAATAGCCCATCAACTGGGCCAGGCCGGCCGACAAAAAGTGATCGAAAAATACAGTTGGCACAAGTTGGCGCAAAAAACTGAAGAAATCTATACTACCATTTTAACCGGTCACTCCAGGACTTGAGATGATTACCAAGAATCATGAATTGAGGCTTAATTTGGGAGCGCTCCCAAAAGTCAATATCTTGGGCGTTGGTGTCCATGCGATCACGATGGCGCAAGCCCTCGCCCAGATTTCAAACTGGATAGAGCAGGGAATACGCCAGTATGTCTCGATCTGCACTGTGCATACCGTAATGGAATGCCAACGCAGCGAGCCAGTTCGCCGGGCCGTCAATAGCGCCGGGTTAGCTACGCCCGACGGGATGCCGCTGGTCTGGTTGGGCCAACTCAAAAGCAAACTCGCCGTTACTCGCGTTTACGGCCCCGACCTTATGCTGGCCCTGTGTGAGCTATCAGTCCAACGCGGCTATCGCCACTACTTTTACGGCGGCGCAGACGGCGTGGCCGAACAGTTGGCGCAGCGGCTGCAAACACGATTCCCCGGTCTGCATATGGCCGGAACCTACTGCCCACCTTATCGTCCTGCTTTCCACCAAGAGGATGATCACATCATCGAGCAGATTAACCAAACTAGCCCCGATATTATCTGGGTTGGCCTCGGTACGCCCAAACAAGATTTGTGGATGGCAGCTCATCGCGATCGGCTGACTGCGCCGGTTCTCATAGCGGTAGGGGCCGCCTTCGATTTTCACACCGGCCGCCTGCCCCAGGCCCCGCACTGGATGCAGCGCAACGGCCTGGAGTGGTTCTTCCGTTTGCTTCAGGAACCCCGCCGGCTGTGGCATCGCTATCTTGTTTATAATCCCCTCTTTATACTTCTCATCATAGCCCAAGCACTGGGGCTAAAAAAGTTCTCTTTAGATTAAACAAAAAGGCGTGAAAGAGCATTTTCACGCCTCAACGGAAATGGAGCATCAAAGCTTGTTTTGATATTTCCTCTTGACAAAGCCAGCTTTGTCGCTCCTTTGAAAATAGCTTGTGTAGGGCAAACTTAAGTTTGCCCTACGGATGTTTTCATTGTCGCTGTCGTCTCAACCGAGACTGTAGGACTCCTAAAAAATATTACGCATTAACTGGGGTTGTCGATCGACTCGGCTACGACATCAACCACCCGCTCGGCGCTGTTGGTTAGGCCTTGATCATCGGTGACGGTTAAAGTTACGGTGTAGCTTCCGGTCGCCTCATAGATGTGCGTGACCTCTACCCCGTTGTCGCCCCTATTGTCACCAAAATCCCAGACGTAATTGACGATTGTGCCATCCGCGTCGCTTGAGCCAAGGGCATCGAAGGACATCGGCTGGTTGACCACACCGCTGGTACTGCCGCCGATAACCGCTTCCGGTGGAATTTGGATCTGGATGGGTTCATCAATCTTGACTTCAATCGCTGCTGTACTCGATAGATCGGTGTTGTCGGTGACGGTTAACTTGACGGTATAGCTGCCCGAGGCGCTGTACGTATGGTTCACGTCAACCCCGTTACCCGTCGTGCCATCGCCAAAATCCCAGTCGTAGCGCGTGATTGTGCCATCGCTGTCCGATGATTTGCTGCCGCTAAACGCCATCACTGCGTCAACCAGGCCGCTGGTGGCACCGCTGATGACCGCCTGCGGCGGGATTGGATCGGGTGCCGGGGCGCTGATCTCTACATCAACCGTCGCCGAGTTAGTCAGGTTGCCGTTGTCGGTTACGGTTAGGGTTACTTGATAACGACCCGCTGCATTATAGACATGGTTCACTTTCGCGCCGCTGCCGGTCGCGCCGTCGCCGAAATTCCAGGCGTAGCTGATGATACTGCCGTCGCTGTCAGTTGAGTTGTTGCCGTTAAAGGTAACCGCTTCTCCGGCAATGCCCGTTGGGCTGCCTTTGATGACCGCCTGTGGCGGCTGATTGGATTGTGTTACCGTAACTTGGGTTTTGCTACTGGCCTGACCACCATCTTTGTCGATGACCGTTAGCTGCACCGTATAAGTTCCGGCCTTATCGTAAGCGTGAGCCACATTAGCCCGCTCGCCCTGGCTACCGTCGCCAAAATCCCAGCGATACTCAAGGCTGGCCTGATCGACCGAACCGGGATCGTTACCCTGGCCGACAAACCCCAGCGCGTTGCCAAGCTGCACCGAGTAAGGGCCACCGGCATTGGCCGTGGGCGGCACATTCTGCACGGTTACTTTGGCTGTGGCGATGCGGCTAGCGTTTTTGTTATCGGTCACCCGCAGCGCGATCAGACTGCTGGCCGGACCATCGTTGTATGGAATAGAGACCGACGGACCACTGGCATCACGGCTAAAGGTACTGCCGTTGTAATCAAAATCCCATTCATACTGCGTAATCTGACCATCAGGGTCGTACGATCCGTTGCCGTTGACCGATAAAGCGCTGCCTTCTTTGACCGTGTACGGCCCGTTGAGAACGGCCTGCGGCGGTTGATTGGACGTCGGTTCGTCATCGATTTCTTCCCAACCGACCTTGATCTCGGCATCGCCGTTACGCTCGTAATATTCAACTTCGATCCAATGTTTGCCGTCGCTCACCTTCTTGTCGACTTCGAGGTGGCGTGTTTCGCCATCTTGCCAGCTATCGATAAGCAGCTTGTCATCCAGCCACAGCCGCATACCATCATCGACCGTCGCTTTAAAGCGATACATGCCTCCGTCAAAATCGATCTTGCGCGACCAGCGCACCGAGAAATCATCGGCGGGTAAGCCGCCGGCGGGCGTGCCACGCCCCCAATCGAAATCGATTTTCTTGTCGTTGCGAACCAGCACCGGGTTACCTTGCAGTTTACGGTTCGAGTAATACTCGGCCTTCCAGTCGGGATAGCTATCGACACGACTCCAGCTTAAGTGGGCTTGGGCATCATACCAGCGGTCAAAATATTCCATTTTCAATGTATGCGATCCATCCGACAGCGTGACATCGGCCGTATACGTGGTTGGAGCCGTTTCGCGCCACTGATCAACCACCAGCCGGTCATCCACCCACAGGCGCACGCCATCATCAACCGTAACGCTAAAACGATAGGTTCCGGCTGAGAAAGAGGCTTGCCGCGTCCAGCGCACCGAGAAGTTATCCGCCGGAACGCCCGCCCCCGGTGAATTGCTGCCCCAGTTGAAATTGATGGCGGAGTCGTTGCGCACCAAAACCGGCGCACCGCTTACATTGGTGTTGTTAAAGTAGGCCCCTTGCCAATCGGGGTAGCTGTTGGCCGCTTCCCAATTCAGTTGCGCCACGGCATCGCCAACGCGCTCGTAGTAGGCCATTTTCACGGTGTGCGAACCTTCGGTTAGATAAACATTAGCCGTGTAGGTGGTCGCTGAACTATCGTGCCACTGATCGACAATGAGATTATCATCAACCCACAGGAGGACGCCGTCATCAGCCCGTACTTGAAAGCGATAGTTTCCCGCCGCAAAGTAGATGGTTCGCGTCCAGCGTGCAGAGAAGTTATCGGCACCCACTCCGGCGACAGGAGCACCCGTCCCCCAATTAAAGTTGATGCTCGAGTCGTTGCGGACAATGACGGGATTGCCGCTCATGGTCGGGTTATTGTAATACTCGCCGCGCCATTCGCTGATAACCACCGGTTTGGCAGTCGGTTGAGGGATGGCGGTTGGCTGAGTCGGTACGGGCTGCGCTTGCACGATTGGGACGTTGTCCGTGTTTTGGGCTATTGTATACTGAGCCGCCACCCAACCGCGTCCGCCAGCCGTGCCGGAAAAAGCAATTTGCCACCAGCGGCCATCAGGACTAAGCCCGGTAATCTCGGCGGTTTGGTCGGCTTTGAGCAGTCCTAAAATGGTATAGTCGGTACCTGGCCCACTGCGAACATTCAGATCGGCATTGGTCACCAGCATTGCGGCTTCGGCATCCGGTTCAGGCGTATCGGTTGGCGCAATGCTTACCGTGGGTGTGAGAGTCGGGGTAGCGGCAGCGATGGTATCCGTCACGGTAGCCGTCGGCTCGATAGCGTCATCAAGCAGGCTGAAAAATGCCTGAGCACCGGCCTCGCTCTCAGCGGTTCGCGCTACAACGCGCACCAAACCAGGGGCTTCCCAATCGGAACTGGCCGGGATGGGCAGTGTGACACTAAAGCGGCCCGCCGAGTCGGTCACGGCATTGGCCTGAGCAAAGTTGTTTAGATCGGTTTCCAGGCTGTAGGGCGAGGTCAGATATATGAAAATCGACCTTTCTGGCTGCCAGCCTTCGCCGATGACCGTTACCGTGGTATTGAGCGGGCCGGCGGCCGGATCGAGACGAATGGTCGAAATGCTGTTGG
>JAGRBY010000420.1 GCA_020433835.1 Anaerolineae bacterium
AGCGCCCTAAGACCGGCTGGATGCCCGATAAAGACATTCGGGCATGACCATGGCCTCCATTTCTATGACCTCCTTGGAATCCATATTGAGCCAAAATCTTTTGCTATCAGCTAACCGCTAGCTGCTAACTGCTATTTTCAAAGGAGAACCCCATGACCCAACGTGAAAAAGTTATTGCGGCGGCGCAAGAGGCCAACGTGCGGCTGGTGCGCTTTCTTTATTGCGACAACGGCTGCACCATTCGCGGCAAGCTGGCTCCCGGCTACAGCCTGGAGGCCCGGCTGGAAAGCGGGCTGGGCCTGACCGTGGCTATGCAGGCCATGAACATGCTCGATCAGCTTCAGCCGGTCGACGGAATGGGGCCGGTTGGCGAGATTCGGCTGGTGCCCGACCCCGACAGCTTTGTACTGCTGCCCTATGCCCCCCACAGCGCGGCCATGATGTGTGATATGCTAACGCTCGACGGCCAACCGTGGGGCGCGTGCCCGCGCAGCTTTCTGAAACGGATGATCGACCGCGCCGCCGACCAGGGCATGGCCGTGCAAGCCACGCTCGAAAACGAATTCAGACTGTTCAAAGCCGATGACAGCGGCGAATACCAGCCCATCGACACGGCGCTTTGTTTCAGTTCGATAGCCATGGCCGCCGCCGCCGAGGTGATGGATGGGATTATCGCCGCGCTTGAAGCCCAGGGCATCGCCATTGATGCCTACTACCCTGAATTGGGCCACGGCCAGCACGAACTGCCCATTCGCCACGCTCCCGCTCTGCGGGCCGCCGATAATCAGATTTGGTTCCGCGAGACGGTGCGCAACGTGGCCGCGCAGCACGGTCTGCTGGCCTCTCTGGCTCCCAAACCGAACCCGGAGCAAGCCGGCAACAGCGCCCATATTCATTGGAGCGTGTGGGATAGCGATTTCAAAACCAATCTTTTTTACGATGCCGACGACCGCTACAAGTTGAGCCGGCTGGGCTACCAATTTATAGCCGGGGTGCTGGATCACTTACCCGGTCTACTGGCGCTCACAGCCCCCAGCTTCAACTCGTACCGGCGTTTGCAGCCCCATTTTTGGAGCAGCGCCTACACCGCCTGGGGGCCGGACAACCGCGAAGCTAGCGTGCGCATTGCCTCCGGCTTGTGGGGCCACGAAGCCGACAGCGTCAACCTGGAGCTAAAGCCCAGCGACCCCAGCAACAACCCTTATTTGGCCTTGGGCGGTCTCATCGCCGCCGGGCTGGATGGTGTGGCCCGCCAACTGACGCCCGGCGAGCCGACGCTCATCGATCCCGGCAACTTTAGCGATGCCGAACGCGCCGCACGCGGCATCAAGCGCTACCCCACCACCCAGGCCGAGGCCCTGGACGCGTTGGAGAATGACAGCGTGTTGATGGAGGCGCTGGGGCCGGAACTCCGCACCGCTTACCTGGCCGTCAAGCGCTCGGAGTATAAGGCCTTTGCCGCCGCCGACCTGGATTTCGAGATTAAGCATCATTTGTATAAGTTCTAAAGGCTGAGGCGAAGGCTGAGGCGAAGGCTGAGCGTTTATTGTATGTTCTGGAGCGTCAAAGTTTACTTTGACCCCACCGTGGATGACAAAGCAAGCTTTGTCGCTCCTAATAGATTTTCTTCCCTACACCTCCAGGAGAAACAGACGCCATGGATCTAACTTCCATCCCTATTGTCGACCATCACGCTCACCCGCTGCTGAGACCGGAAGCGACTGCCGATGCGGCCGGCTTTCGACAGTGGTTTACCGAGTCGACCGATCCGGTCATCCACACCGAACATGTGCCTAACAGCCTCTTCTTCCGCACCGGCCTGCGCTGGTTGGCCGAACTGCTCGACTGCGAGCCGACGCTGGATGCCTATCTGGAGGCGCGGGCGGCTCAAAGTTACGATGTTTGGTGCTTGTGGCTGTTTGAGTTGGCCAATATTAGCGTGCTGCTGTGCGATTACGGCTATACCGGCCCGCTGGCCTACCCCCACCAGGCCATGAAAAGTCTGCTGCCCTGCCGCGTCGAGCCGATTTTGCGGCTGGAGGTACTGGCCCAGGACCTTATTGTGCAGCACGATACCTTCGCCGAAATGCGCGATGCTTTTGTGGCCACGGTGGGCCGCGCTCGGCGCGATGGGTACGTGGCGCTGAAGAGCATCATCGCCTATCGCAGCGGCCTGGCGGTTGAAAAGGTGGCGCACAACGAAGCCGCCGCCGCCTTCCCCCCCCTCAAGGAGGCAGCCCGCCGTCATGGGCATGTGCGGCTGGCCGACAAAGCGCTGGGCGACTACCTGCTCAACCTGGCCGTCGAGCAAGCTGCCGTCCAAAGCCTGCCGCTGCAAATTCACACCGGCTTTGGCGACCGCGACGCCGACCTGCGCTTGGCCAATCCCCTCCATTTGCGCGGTTTGATCGAGCGGGCCAACTGCCCACTGGTGCTGCTGCACGCCGGCTGGCCGTATTACCGCGAAACGGCCCACTTAGCCGCCATCTACTCCAATGTCTGGCTCGATCTGTCGCTGGCAATTCCGTTCGCCACCACCGGCATCCCCACCATGCTGCGCGATATTATGGGCATGGCCCCGTTGAGTAAACTCATGTTCGCCACCGATGCCTTCACCATGCCGGAAATCTTTTGGCTGGCGGCTCGCTGGGGGCGCTGGGGCTTGGGGCAAGTGCTGGATCAGTTCATCGCCGACCAATTTCTCACGGCTGATGAAGCCTGGTCGGCTGCCGAAGCGATTTTGGGCGGTACGGCCCGGCGACTGTACGGGGTGTAGAGATAGGGAGATAGGGAGATTTGGAGATTAGCCTTTGCGCTAAGGCCTCTTCATCTCCCTATCTCCTCATCTCCCCATATCCAGTCTCTAATCTCCTAATCTCCAATCTCCACTGTACCCACCGCAACCGCAAAATCAGGTAGCGGTTCGCCATCTTTATAGGCAGGCAGTCGTTCGCCCGTTTGAAAATTATAGAGTCCGGCCACCAGCCGATATTGGCCGGGTGGCAGATCCGTCACATCGAGCGAATGGGCATCGACAATGACCTCGCCGTTGGCCCACAGGGGTGTGGGATAATCTCCGGCCAGGGGCGGCCCGTCGAAGCCGCGTATTTGCTCGCCGTCGTGCCACAGTTGGATGAAAACCGTGTAGTCGGCGGTCGGTTGAGCTTGCGCCAGCCAGGTGAAGGTGACGGTGCAGCCGGAAGTGCTGCCATCGCAGTTTTGCAAGTCTGCTGCGCCTAACTGAATGCTATCGGCAAATTCAGCCGGCGGCGGCGCGGGGGCAGCGGGCCAGGTATTGGGAATCAGTTTGAGCTGCCCGACCGTCGGTGAGACCGTATCGCCGTTCGAGTCGATGGCCGGGATACCAGGGCGACCCGCTTCATTAATATTGAAGAGACCCACGTTAACCAGCAGGCGCGTGGGCGCTGCGGCTCCCCCGTTAATTAGCACCGGATAGGTATCGACCATAATCTGGCCGGGTTCCAGCGTGGTTGTGGGCCGTAGCCCCAGCGCGGGATAGGTGTTGAATTGGCCGACGCTTTCGTAGTTGCGCCCGATGAGATGCACAAAGACGCTGTAGTCGGTGGTCATCGGTTTAAGCACTTGCCAGGTAACCGTCACCGGCACGCGCTCGCCGGGGCGGGCCACCTCCGCGCCGACATCAACCGCGATCAGTTTCATCTCGTCATTAAACGTTCGGTCGATGCGGGGGAGGTCGGCGGGCAGATCGGCTTCGGTTAGCAGCGCGGGCGGGTGGTACGCGCGGGCCACAACGCCAAACGGCAGCCACAGCGCCAACCCGAACATCAACACCATCAGCCCGCCCAGAATCGGCAGGCGCAGCCGGGGCAGCAGGATCATCCACCAGCCCCACAGCGTGACGATGGCAATCGAACCCAATGCCGGCAGTATTTGCCGCCCCTGTATCCCGCCCTCGATACTCACCAAGCGGGCCAGCGAGAAGGCCAGCGCCAGAGGGAAGACGAGGTGGAGGATGAGGGGGAGTAGGGAGGCGGGAGTAGGGAGTAAGGAGTAAGGAGTAGGGGGTTGGGGAGCGGGAGTCGGGCGGTGCGCTTTGGTTTTAACCTCATAATTCCTAATTCCTAATTCATAATTCATAATTCTATACGTGCCAGCCATCACCAGCGCGATTAGGCCGACGCGGGGAAGGAGGCGGTAGAAATCGTACAGCCATTCCGGACCGGTGATGTTGAGCCAGCCGAAGGTGGCCCAGAACGAAACTTCGCCGGTGGAGAGGGTGTAGAGAAACTCGCTGAGCGTGAGCGGCTGGGGATCGACATTGAAGTAGATTTTGTAGAGGCCGCTCTGGAAGAAGTCGCCATAGAGTTGGTAGTTACGCCAATACCACCAGCCGCCGACTAGTCCAAACAGCAGGCCGATGATCACGCCGTCGCGCCACAGGAGTCGCGCCGCGCCTACCTGCTTGCGCGTGGTGATGGCCGTGATCAGCATCGCCACTACAGCTACCAGCCCGAACGACAGCCCGGTCATCTTCGAGAGCGAGATGAGGCCGAGCACAACACCTAGCATCACGGCGCGATACGGCTTGACGCTGGGGCCATAGAGTACGTAGCGCTGCGCCAACCATAAGCCGACGGCGCAAAAGGCGATGTTGGCCGGTTCGTTAGCGACCGAGGCGGTGATGAAGGCGAACATCGGTTGGCAGGCGGCGAAGAGGGTGACGAGGGTGGGGAGTAGAGACTGGGGACTGGAGATTGGAGACTGGAGATTGGAGACTGGAGATTGGGAGATTGGGAGATTGGGAGATTGGGAGAGTGGAGAGTGGAGCGTGGAGCGTGGAGCGTGGGAGATTTGGGGATTGGGAGATGAGACAGATGGCTCTTGATGAAGTTTCCCCTCGCCCTTAGGGTTCAAGGGTGGATAGGGGGCTAGGCTTTTGGGGCTGGCGAGAATTCTACCCCCTCCCAGCCTCCCCCTGCTAGGGGGAGGAGCCGAAACTTCCCCCCCAGCGGGGGGGATAGAGGGGGGGATAGTCTTGGTCATCCCAGGCTGTTCGCCCTTGAATTCCTCTGGGAGAGGGGAGTCGCGCCGGCGACGGGGTGAGGGCTTACCTTCAACCGGAAACTGGTTCGCGGCAAGCTCAAGGGCGGTGAGGTAGATGAAGACAAGGGTGATGAGGCCGAAAGTAATGGAGTAGAGGCGGAGGATGTGGACGGTGAGCGACAGGCCACGGTAGGGAAAACTTTCAGCCGGTGTATGGAGGTAATTATTCTTGTTGCCGGGATCGAGAGCGTAGCCGAGTGAGCGGTGCGGGTTGCGGTTGCGTTCGGCATAGCCTTCGAACGATTGCAGTTCGAAGGGTTGCACCAGCAGTGCGCCGATACTGTAGTAAAGCGGCGGTTGTTGGCCGCCCCAAATGCCCTGGCCGGGCCACATAACCGGCAGGCCGTTGCCCTCGGCGATGTATTTAACGTGGCCGGTGTGAGTCCATTCGTCCGGCGCTTCGAAAATAGGCACGATGAAGAAGTAGGTCAGGGCGCAGAGCAGGTAAACGGCCAGCGCCAGCCATAAACCGGGTTGGGCTGCGGGTGTTAGCCGGGGAAAAGGCGGGGGTGTCGCAGGTGAGTCGGTCATTTTTCTTGGCCCCGGTTGGGTATTAGCGCGATGTCGAGGCCGTTGTCCTGCGTCGGCAGCGTCGATTCGATCAGCGGTAGTCGCTGCTGGCTGCTCAGGCTGTAGAAGCCGATCCGCACCCGCACTGCGCCGGGCGTATCAGGCAGGGTGTGGCTATCGGCGATGATTTCGCCCGGTGCCCACCAGTGGGTGGGGTAGGTATCTTGTGTCGGCGGGGCGTCGGCCTGGCCGATGACATTGCCGTCAGCATCGAGCAGGTGGATGAAGAGGTTGTAATCTTCACTGACCGGTGCCAGCGACTCCCAGTACAGGGTTAGTTGGGGGTCGAGGTCGTAGCCGGTGAGCGCGATGGCGTTGTTGAAGTTAGCGGCGGCGGGATAGGCGGGCCGGTATTCGGGCCAATTGGCAGGGACGACTTTCAGGTAGCCGACGACGGGGGTGACGATATTACCATCGCTGTTGATGGCCGGTAGACCTGTGCGCGTCTCGGAGTTGAAATCGAACAGGGTGACGATGGCTTGCGCGGCCATCGGGGCAGTGACATCGTGCTCAAGATGGAGAGGATAGATGTCGGTGAAGGTCTCGCCCGGCGTCAGATAGCGGGTGGGTCGCAAACCGAGGCCGGGGTAGGTCTCGCGTTGGGCTAGCACCTGCCCATCAGGCGCTAACAAAGTCGCCGCGACGCTGTAGTTTTCGGCGACGGGTTGCAATGACTGCCACTGGACGGCTATCCCGACGGTGTCACCGGTCGTCGCGGCGTTCGATACAGCGGGTTGAAGCGGCTCGACCTGCGCGGCGCTGATG
>JAGRBY010000421.1 GCA_020433835.1 Anaerolineae bacterium
TCGGCGTCGGCCTGGCCCGTTAACATCACTTTCACAATCTTAGGGAATTTTTCGTGAACCTGAATAAGGAGTTCGTCACCCTTCATGTGGGGCATCAACCAATCGGAGACAATCATAAAAATTTCAACACCATCTTCATTTAATTCTTCAATCACTTCCAAAGCTTCATCGGCACTTTCGGCAAACTCGTAGTGATACTGGCTGCCAAAGCGATTTTTGATCTGAATTTTAAGGCTGTCTAGAACAATCTTTTCGTCATCGACACACAGAATAGCTTTTTTAGGCATAACACCATTCTCCCCACAACAACATCTTCGTTTTAAGAAGCCAACCGCTAGGCGCGAACAGGCAATAAAACACGAAACGTGGTACGACCGGGACGACTATCTACCTCAATTGTGCCGTCGTGCTTTTCAACAATTTTGCGAACGATGTCTAAACCAAGACCGCTTCCTTCGCCGGCGGGTTTGGTTGTAAAAAACGGTTCAAAGATGCGCTCTTTTATCTCGTCGGGAATGCCCGGTCCGGAGTCGGTAATTTGCGTTACCACGTAGCCGTCGTCTTGAAAGACATCAATCTCCAGTTCTCCCCGATTATCCATAGCCTGAATAGCGTTGTGGATGAGGTTTGTCCACACTTGATTCAGCTCATCAGGCAGACACAAAATTGGAGGCACCTCGCCATAATTTTTTGTAACATCAACACCACGCTTAAGCTGACTATGATAAATGGTTAGCACAACATCGATACCTTCGATCACATTGGCTTCGATCATCGTTTCAGATTGACCGTAACGGGCATAACTTTTTAGGGCAAAGACAACTTTAGAGGCGCGCTCTACGGCGGTGGTAATATTTCGGCTATTTTTTTGCTGGCTGGACAGATTATAAGCACCCTGCAATATGAAAGCAATGTCCGGAGATTGAAAAAGCGGAATGAATTCATCGACGTCGCTATAAACCCCCATGTCACTGAGAACATCAGCAATGAGATCGGCATCTGCCAGATCGAATTCTTCTAAATGCTTGCGCAGCCCACGTTTTGCTTTACGTTCTTCGCGGGATGAAAGGGAAACCTCGCTGGCTAACGCTTTTTCCAGTAACGCAAAGAAATATTTTTGCTGCTCGGCTGTTAGCCGCTGGAAAAGTTCAGGCAGTTGGCGGATCGAGTCGCTAAGTGCGTGCGATATGTTGCCAATGGAAGCTCGAATAGCACCTAGCGGTGTATTGACTTCATGGGCGATACCGGCAATCAACTGGCCCAGGGCCGCCATTTTTTCAGACTGGATCAGCTGTCCTTGGGTGGCCCGTAGGTGGTCTAGTGTTTCGGCTAACTCATGGGCGGTGGCCTCGGCCACTTCTTTGGCCTGCTGCGTTTCTTCAAATAGGCGGGCTTTTTGAATGGCTACGCCGACGTTGGCCGCGATTGTGGTTAATAAGCGTACGTCCGCCTCATCAAAAAGACCTTCATGGGTGATGCTTTGAACACTGATAACACCGATAACCGTTTGGCCAGATTGGCTACCCGAGTCGCTGACGGTAATAGGGACACTCAGGTAAGACTTCGCCGGAGCGTTACTGGTTTCGAGATTGAATTCGCTGTAATGCTGCGCCACATTTTCGTTAATCAACAACGGTTGACGCGACTCAATGACTTTAGAAGCCAACCCTTCGCCAAAGTCTATGACCATATTATGATAGTGTTGACCATGGTAATAGTTGTAGGGGAAGTGAATTTTTTCGGTGTGTGGATCGTACAGCCCCAGATAGACGGTTTCAACTTCAAAGATCGCCCGTAGTTTTTCGCCTACTTCTTCAATAACCGCATTAAGATCCAATTCGGAAACGAGCGCCTGGCTGATGCGGTTGATTGTACTTAACTCCGCCGTTCGTTCAGCAACACGCTGCTCTAGTGTTCGTGCCCAAGCCGCGTTTTCTAGAGCCGCCGCGGCCTGATTGGCCAACACTGTCAGGAGATCAACATCGGCTTGAACAAAGCGACCGTTGATGATGCGCATATCGGCATAGATCATGCCCATAAGTTGTGAGCGGGAGACAAGGGGAATACCCAGCACAGAACGCTTGGCTAACTCTGGCGCTTTTGCGGCTGATAGTGAGGTATCGGCTACATCCTGAAGAAGAACGGCTTGATGTGAGGTCTCGATTTTATCGAGGACGGACACGGCTTTTTCTCTTAACGAAGCCAACGCCTGTAAGGCTATGCCGCTGGAAGCTACTAAATCCCACGTTTCCGGGGAATCCTCTTTATTTTCGTCATTTGAGAGAATAAGGAAAGCCCGCTCTGCGCCGCTTAACTCAACAACTTCATTCATAATAAATTCATGCAGGGTGGCCGCTTCGCCACGAGAGGTCATGCGGACCCCAATATCAAGCATGCGCTTGAGTTGATCGTCGATATTACCGGCTCTGGCCGCTTCTGTTAAGGCAACCAGTGAAACGCCGCGTTGCGTGGCTTGCCGAGTCCATTCATCAACAATATTATAATTGATGCGCACTTTATTAAGATAATTACGACGCAGGCCTTCATCGCTAATTGTCGCGATAGCCGTCATCATGGTTTCGCGAGCCTGATCCAAACAGGCCCATATCAAATCGCTGCGATTTCCATTTTGGGTAGTATATTGTGCCGGATCGGCCTGACTATGGGTTAAAACTTGATAGTGTAGCCACCAAGTTTCTTGCGGAGGATATTCGCCGGTGGCTCCAATGGCTTTCATTTGGGCAGTCGCTTTTGAAGTAAAGTGAAATGCTGTTGACCAATCATTCAAGGCCAGATGGGCTGCGCCTAACCAGGCTAAGGCAGTGGCTTGCTCAGGCCCCATACCTAATTCATCAAACAATTTATCGGCTGTTTCGAAACGATTTTTGGCTAAATCCGGCTGCTGTTGGGCCAGTGCAACCCAGCCTAGCATCAATTCGTAAAAAGACTCAGACCAACGATCGCTGATTTCTCGGGATAAAGAAAGTCCTTCATCTAATACGTGTTGCGCCTGTTCATAGGCCTCCAACCCGATATAAGCACGTCCCAGAGCGTCGAGCGTATTCGACAAGAAGTAAAGAGCTTCCATGTCGCGGGCAATACCAACCGCCTGGGCAGCATAGTCACGAGCGCGGCCATATAACCCCAGACTCCAATAGACCAGTGCCAGGTTATTATAGAGCACCACCTGTCGTTCGCGATTGCCGATAGCTTCGAAGATTCTAAGCGCCGCTTCATATAAATCGCGGCGTTGAGCATAGTCGCTGGCCGCATTGCCTAATACAATTAAGGTGTTGGCTTCGCCTGTTCTATCGCCGAGGGTTCGATAAAGAAGAAGCGCGTCATTGAGGAAATTTTCGGCGTCCACAGCGCGACCGGCCACCATAGCGATTGAGCCTAAATCCCACAGATTGCGAGCCACTCCAGCCATATTGGCCTGATCGCGATAAAGCTGTAGAGCTTGCTCATGGATTTTTTCGGCGCTGCCATATTCACTGAGCGCATAGTAAGCCTGGCCTAATGCGGTTAGACTATCCGCTTCTAAATTAGGATCACCCAACTGCCGAGCCAAATTCACAGCAACCTCTGCTGCCTGTTGTGCTTGGGCACTATTACCCAGACGATTAGCGACTTCAACCTTTAAGTTGATGGCTTCGATCTGGCGCGCTATGTCTCCGGTTTTTTCGGCCAAGGTGATCATGGCATCCAGATCGGCGGCTTGGGCTTGCAGATCACCCAACTGGCCATAGCACTCGGCACGGCTGGCCAGCAGACTGTATTTTGTCGCAGCATCAGCCGTATGGGCGTTATCGTCCAGTAAGTCGAGCGCTTGACTGTACTTGGTGATGGCAGCATCGTGTTTATAGGCTATCCGCGCCTGTTCGGCTGCTTGTTGTAAATCAGATATATTTTCGGACACTTTTGTTTGATAACCTAACTGATTGTTTGAATCACTCACTGCGGACTCCTTAAGTCCGAGATTCTATGGCTTACGTGTGTAAACGCCTAAAGCTTAACACTGCTTTGCTGATGGATTGTAGAAGTTAGGTGAAAAATAGATGTATCTCCGTCACAAATACGGAGGCTGAGATGAGCTGGTCAAAATCAGGGCCAAGGGTATCACGATAGATTGTACCATGAGTATATACCTAGAGCAACGTAATTACTGTAGGCGAGCAATCTTTAACGCTACTGCATCTTCATTACCTTAACAAGTATGTAAAGTATTTAAACGCTTTTTGAACGATACCGTGTTATAACGATAATATGACCACTACTCCAACATCCTATAAAGAAATTAAGGTTAACTCAAACCATTTTCCTATAAAGTTTTGACGACGTCTGAAAACATCTATGCTACAATGAATAATGATTTCGTTTATCAACTTAAACAGCGTGGTTATTATGTTGATGAAATACCTTAATCATCTTCTCTTCCCTTTTTTAGTAAAACAATGGATTAACTTCATTTCGAAGTTAATCTCAAATACTACAGCAATGCTTTCAACAAGTTGTTACCGGTTAAGCATGGTAAAAGTGATAATCATAAACCGCAAACCGGATACAATTTGGGATACAATTTATGATCGTGTTTTAGAGGCAGAGAGTGTATGAATGTATTTTGAAGAGAGTAGACCTGACTTAAAATAATGGTACGGTCCGGGAAAGACTTACGTCTATAGGCAAAATGTTTACATCTAACGATAGGAGAGTCATATGAAAAGAAGTCGTCAATCAGGTATTATTTTAATTGCCGTAACCTTGCTTATGTTAACGGTGACAACGGTTGCTATTGCCGGTCGGATGCGGCTATCAGACCCTACGATAGGAACTACGGATACCACAACCGACTCTGGCGGCAAAGGCAAAGGTGGCCCGAAGAACAGTCTCGAAGATATCCCTTTGATTGAAGCCGGTTCAGGCAAAGGTATAGTAGAAATCGACCAAGCCCCCCCTTATCTTTTTGCCGGTGGAACCCTGACCGGGTTAGGCAACCTAGATGTCGATGTTGAGTTCAGCGCTACAATCAAGATTTCTGAAGTTACCTGCACCAACCACGGCAATCAACTAGTCGTTGCCCAATCTACTACAGTAGGGGTGACAAAGACTCAGAACTTCCCGGCATCAACTTTTGAAAAAAATGGCCAACTAGTCTTCTCCGTTAAATCATCTGATGACTTGCTGGGTGATATAACCTCAGACGAATTCTGTCCCAATAACAATTGGAAAGCTCTAGTCACTGGCATTGCTTGGAACGGCCCAGCCTCAATTAGAGCGTTTCAGGGTGATGGTCAAGAGGAATCGGCCAGCTTTAACTGTGCAACAACAGTTAACGGTAATGATGTAACGGTTACTTGCAATCCCAAATAAACACCCGATAAGGGCTGTGTTTCAGTAAAGAGAAAACACAGCCCTCATCATGCTTTACCACATCTATCGTATACCAAGGCCAACACATCGAAGGAGAAAAATTCATGAAAAAATATCTATTAATGGCCTTCGCTTTCTTTGCTATTTTCATTGCCTCGGTTGCACCGGCAGCCGCAATTGTTTATGGCGAACCGGATGGCAATGACCACCCCAATGTGGGGATGATCTCTGTAAATTCGCAAGGCCTTTGTTCAGGAACATTAATTGCCCCCACAGTTTTCTTAACTGCCGGTCACTGTACTGATTTTCTCGAAGAAAAAATATCAAATAACGAATTATCGATTGGGCAGGTTAAAGTAAGTTTTCATAAAGACGATGCCCTCCATAAAGGCTTAATTGATGTAAAAGAGATTATCACCCATCCTGATTACGATGACGCTAAACCGGCCTCAAATCCGCGTGATGTGGGTATTTTAATTCTAAAGAAAGCTCAGAAAAAGATAGATCCGGCCACTCTAGCATCCGAAGGTTTTCTAGATGGCTTGTACGCCGCCGATCAGCTCAAGGGCGCGAAATTTCCCGTAGTGGGTTATGGAGCAACACGTGTATCTTCCCCAACGCAAATTATTCCTTCCGACGGGCAGCGGCGCAAAGCCCTATCAGAGTATCAATCGCTACACGACAGTAGAATTATCCTAAAACAGAATCAGGCAACTGACAACAGTGGTACTTGTTTTGGAGACTCCGGCGGACCGGCTTTTTGGCAAACGGAAGACGGCAGCGAAATTCTCATAGGGATTACTTCATCAGGCGACTCGGCTTGTGCAGCCCAAGGTGTTTACTATCGTGTTGATATCTCCGACACGCTCAGTTTTATCGCCTCGGTGCTTGATTAAAATACAAAACGGTATGAATCAAAAAAGCAGGGTTTGAGACCCTGCTTTTTTGATTCACATATAATCCGTATATGTCGTACATCAGAGCATCGTTCCGGTAAAGAAGTACCTTAACAACAGAATAACCATCAGAACATCGTGCCGGTTGA
>JAGRBY010000422.1 GCA_020433835.1 Anaerolineae bacterium
GCTTGTGATCTTGAATGGCCCCGGCGAATATCTCAGAGGCGCTGGCCGTACCCCGGTTGATGAGCACCACCATCGGCAGATCGGTGGCGACTCCACCGGACTCGACCGGGTAAGCTTGTCGATTGCCCTCGGCATCTTCTTGCTGGAGGACATTGCCGTCACTTAAGAATTGGCTGGTGACGCTGATGGCCTGCTCCAAAAGACCGCCGGGGTTGCTGCGCAGATCGATAATGAGGCCGGTTGCTCCGGCAGCTTTGGCTTCGTTTATCGACTGTACCATGCCGTCCTTAGCGTTAGCGCTGAATTGGCTTAACCGGATGAGGGCTACAGACGTATCAGGCACCATCGCCCACGATGCGGCCGGAACGGTGATTTCACCCCGCACGATGGGGATTTCAAGGCTCTTGGTTTCCTCCGGTCGCAGCACCGTCAACACGACCTTGGTGCCGGCTTCGCCACGGATGCGATCGACAATTTCGTTGAGCGGCAGGGTGGTTACATCTTCGCCATCGACGTTGATGATGATATCACCCGCTTTGATACCGGCCTCAGTCGCCGGAGAGCCGTCAAAGGGGGCGACAATTATCGGCAGCGAGTCTTTGACCCCTAACTGAGCGCCGATACCGGAAAATTTACCGGCTATGCCGCTCTTTTGGACCTCAACTTCGTCCGGGGTGAGGAAAGCGGTGTGCCCCTCATCGCCGGTGGCCTCGACCATGCCGCGAATGGCCCCGTAGACCAATTGGGTCGTATCCAGCGAGGATCGATCCACAAAGCGACTTTGGATGAGGTTCCAGGCCTGCCAGAAGACATCAAATTGGGCCGGTTCGTTAGCGGCCCGCAGGATACCCGGTTCAAAGAGATGATCATAACCACCCAGGGCCAGACCGCTACCGAAAGCGCAGGTTGACATTACGATAACGATAACGAGGGTGATGAGGAGATGAGACATACGTTTCATGAACATTCTACCTTAGTTGTAAGTGTTTAAAGCAAATCTATCTTAGTCTAACACATATTAAGCCAGCATTCTTTAAAGGGAGTTTAAGATAAACTTAATATCAGCTTAGGAATGAGAATTCATTAACTTCCCCAATTCTGTTGGGTAATTCGTAATTCGTAATTGGTAATTTGTAATTAGGGGTTGAACAGCCAATTACCACTTACTATTTACCAATTACCTAAACTCAAATGCGAAAGTTATTTGATTTACGATCCTTAGAATTAACCTTGGTTAAACCCGTAACTACACCTTTGATAAATTAGAAAGTAATCCAGACTGTTGTATTTGAGCAACATTTCCTTTACGATGAGTTTCTGAGAGAAAGTGGTTTCCAAGGAGAGTGTGCATGCTTAAGTTCCGTTATTTCATCCCCTTTTTGATTCTGTTAGGTATCGTGAGTGTCAGCCCTGTTGTGGCTCAATCATTGAGTGGAGCTGACCAACTCCGCGACCTGGCTCGGATTGCGGCTGAGGGTGAAGCCGCCGCCCAACAGCAAGACCTGGAGGTCATGCAGGCAACCTATGAAAAGGCCCATGACAGCTGGGAAGCGTTTGAAGATGGTATTCGCACCCAAGACCCATCCGCTTACATCGAATTTGAGAGCGCACTGGACGCCGTTAAGGCCAGCTTGCAGGCTGATCCGGTCGATGCGTTTATGGTGGGTTTGGCGTACGAACATCTTGAGGCTGAAGCGACAATCATTGCTGGTAAGTTAGGCGATGCGCCGCTGGAGATGCCAACCGTCATCGAAGCGACTCCGGCTGATCTTGTAAAAAATCTCAATACGGCCTACCAGGACTTGAAAGAGGGTGAAATTGCCGAAGCGCAAGAGGCCTTAAACCAGGTTATTAGGGCCTGGCCCAGCGTCGAGGGGGCTATTGCTACAAAATCTCCTGATGCTTACACTGCGATTGAACTTGATTTAAGTCGCGCTATGGCTGCCCTGAAAGCGGCCGATCTCAGTAGCGCGGAAGCGGCTATTGAACGGCTGCGTGATGCGCTGACTCCGTTTGTGGTGGGTCAAACCTATTCCATGTTTGATGCGGCCGCGATCATTCTACGCGAGGGCTTAGAAGCACTGCTGGTCATTGTGGCGCTGTTGGCCTTTCTACAGCGTTCCGGTCACAACGATAAACGCCATTGGATTTGGATTGGCGGTTCGCTAGGAATAGCAGCGAGCCTGGTGGTGGCGGTGGCACTGCACGCTGTCTTTAACTATGCGGCGTCCGGGCAAAATCGCGAGATCGTTGAAGGGGCAACCGGTCTGGTGGCTGCCGGTCTGCTGTTTTATGTTTCTTATTGGTTGCACAGCAAAGCCAGTCTCCACGGTTGGCAAAACTACATCAAAAGCCGCACCAACCGCGCTTTGGCCGGGGGCAGTTTGGCCGGTTTGGCCCTACTTGCCTTTTTGGCCGTGTTCCGAGAGGGCGCTGAAACGGCTATCTTTTATTTAGGTATGGTTTCGGCTATTAGCTTGCAGGATCTATTGATGGGGTTGAGCCTGGGTATCGGCATTTTGGCCATCGCGGCGGTTTTGATGTTTAAGGTTGGCGTTAAACTCCCCTTGCGACCTTTCTTTTTGGTGGCCGGACTTTTGGTTTACTATCTGGGCTTCAAGTTCTTAGGTGCCGGTATTCATGCACTGCAAGTGAGCGGTGTTCTGCCGGCCTCGCCGGTCGATTGGGTGCCGGCTGTACCCCTGCTTGGTATTTTCCCAACCTGGGAAACAGTGCTCCCTCAACTGGTGCTGCTCATCGGCGCAATACTGGTTTGGTCTTATCTAAAGCTGCAAGATCGCCAGATCCAGGCCGCGCCCGTATCGGTTCCTAACTGAAACCTATGTTCGATAATACAAAGGTGACAGTCACTTTTTGCGGTGACTGTCACCTTTTTTAGTACTCGGTTAATACCCCGCAGGCGATTACCCACAGTTCAACCCGTAAACCTTTTCCCTAAAATCCAAAAGAACTTATGAAAAAGCCGGGTGACAGTCACGTATTCCTATAAGCCTGTGCTCAACTGACTGCCACTTTAGAGCCATGTAACCTATACCTCACAAAATACTCTCGATGTCTGACGGTTGCAAGCATTTTTTGGCGAATAAGGGGTTGCTCAAACGCCCGGGCTAATTCCTGCAACCCCGCTTTAATTTCCGGTGTCTCTCGCAGCCGATAGGCGTTATCGACCCGATCTAACAGCCCCAATTGTTGTAAATCGGCAATGATACGGTCGGCTTGCGGCGTATCGCCTAAAAATGCTTGCTCGGCTAATTCTCGGCCGGTTCCTTTTAGTCGGGGATGGTTGTGTAGAAAAAGCAAAAAATAGAGTTTTTGGGATGAGTCAATGTGCCATTGGGTTAACGCATTCATGTTCAATAGCCTCCTATCGCTTTATCACCACTGATTTTTTACTATTGTACATCTTTAGTTGTCCCTCTGTCTTGGGACTCGTGTCCTCAATGAGTCGGGAAATTGACATATCTCCGTCAAAAGTCTGAGATCGTGCTCACTCTTTTGGCTGATGTGGTTAAGCCGACGCCAAGCGTATACTAAAATAGAGGCTATCTTAAATCTTCCCAACCTGATCGGGACATCTGCCCCAAGACAGCGGGACGATGGAGAGCGTAAACTAGAGTAAATCCCTCTAACACCACTGCATAGGAGGCTACGAATTTATGTTTACAATCATCAACATCGAAAAGACTGTTCTAAAATTTTTAACGGCCTGGGAACGATGTAATTTGTCAACCACGGCGGCTTTGCTGGATAACTGTTTTCAAATGAGTGGTTGGACCGAACAACCGCTTGATCGCGCTTCGTTTGTAATGTTTCAGCGCGTTTATAATGAGGCCTTTCCGAATTGGCAGTTTAACATCACCGAACTTGAACGACACGGTCACGATATTTATCTAACCTACCGGGTTAGAGCCACCCACACCGGTCGATTTGACCCTGCTAAATTGGGGTTGCCTATCTTGTCCATTGAGCCGACGGGTGAAACCCGAGTTTGGCCGATTACCTATAGCATGATTACTGTCCGGGATGAAAAGATTGTTCGTTTTGAGATCGATACCGGGCCGGGGGGTGATTTGAATGGGACGCTGGCATGGTTAAACGCATTAACCCCAGCACCCATTTCATAAATGATGGTAAATGATGGCGCGATTTCGTGTGTTTAATATTGGCTTGGTTGTCAACCGAACACTCGTCTACGGCACGCTTACTGCTATTATAGTAGGGCTGTACATTTGGTTGGTAACCGGCTTGGGGCTACTGTTTGAGTTGGAAACCGGCAACCTAACCATATCGCTGCTGATCACCGTGCTCATCGCGGTTGCTTTTCAGCCGTTGCGTTATTCAGTGCAGCGGGCTATTGACCGGCTGATGTATGGAGATCGCTCTGACCCCTATACCGTTTTGGCTCGGCTGGGCGAACGCTTAGAAGCGGCCCTGGCCCCGGAAGAGGTCTTGCCGACGATTGTTGAAACAGTGGCCCAGGCGTTAAAATTACCTTATGCCGCCATCACTTTAAATCAGGATGACGAGGTGGTTGTTGCCGCGGCCTACGGCTCGGCCCAGGGTGATTTGGCGGTGCTGCCGTTGGTCTATCAATCCGAGACCATTGGTAATTTGCAGTTGGCCCCGCGTGCTCCCGGAGAGTCGTTTACCCCGGCCGATTGGCGTTTGCTGCAAAGTTTGGCCTATCAAGCCGGTGTTGCGGCCCACGGCGTCCAACTGACGCTCGATTTACAGAATTCGCGCGAAAGGATTATTACGGCCCGTGAAGAAGAGCGCCGTCGATTACAGCGTGATCTGCACGATGGATTGGGACCCACACTGGCCAGTATGACCCTTAAACTTGACGCTGCTTGCAACTTGCTCGGCAGCGAATCACCGGCTGTAGAAGCCTTACTCAGAGATGTTAAAAGCCAAATGCAAACCACCATTACTGAGGTGCGGCGACTGGTGTATGAGCTACGGCCGCCAATTCTGGAGCAGCTGGGCTTGATAGATGCGTTGCACACTTTAGCCAATAACTTCCATAATGGACTGGAGGTATCTCTTAAGACGCCTCCAAACATTCCCGATTTGCCGGCTGCTATCGAAGTAGCTGTTTACCGGATTACGCAAGAGGCTTTAACGAATGTAATTGCCCATGCCCACGCTCGACACTGTACAATCACGCTTCAGATAGATACTGATGTTCATTTAGAAATCCACGACGATGGATGCGGACTACCGAGTTATCCCTGTCACGGCTTGGGGTTAAATTCTATGCAAAACCGAGCGGCTCAGTTGGGTGGAAAATGCCGGATCGACTCAGTGCCGGGACGAGGTGTTTGTTTGCATGTCCAGCTTCCATTACGAACGGCAGCATTTACATGAAAATGGCAGGAGATATTCAATGGCTACTATTCGCGTGTTAATTGTCGACGATCATCCCATGTTTCGCGATGGTGTTAGAGCCTTATTAAACTCGCTGCCTGGGGTTACTATAGCCGGCGAAGCCGCCAACGGTGTCGAGGCTGTTGCTCAGGCTGAGGATCTGCAGCCCGACGTTATTTTGATGGATATCTTGATGCCGGGTATGAACGGCATCGAGGCCAGTCGGCGTATTTTACATAGCAATCCGAGTATCGGCATTTTGATGTTGACGATGTTTGAAGATGACGAATCTGTCTTTGCTGCCCTGCGGGTCGGGGCGCGGGGATATATTCTTAAAGGGGCCGACCAGATTGAAATCCGGCATGCGATTGAAGCGGTAGCTCGCGGCGAAGCGTTGTTTGGCCCGGCTATTGCCCGCCGATTGATCAACTTTTTCAGCTCTCCGGCCAGCCAACCCGAACCCTTTCCGGAGTTAACCGACCGTGAGCGCGAAGTGCTTAGTTTGATGGCTCAGGGTTACAGCAATGTTGAAATCGCCGAGACATTTGTACTCAGCCCCAAAACGGTACGCAATCATGTCTCAAATATCTTTAATAAACTCCAGGTCGCCGATCGTGGCCATGCCATTGTCAAGGCCAGAGAAGCCGGTTTGGGCGAGTAACTTCCTGTTTTACGCTGCCCTGCTCTTCTAAAAATCACTGTAGGACAAACTTAAGTTTGTCCTACAGTGATTTTTATTCTCGCTGTTGTCCTGTAAAGACTGTCTCACTCTTCATGCTATAGAACTCCTCTTCTTTTGCTGTTGAATCCTATTTTTAAACCAAGATAAAGTTTTTATACCGGCGGTCGGTATAAAATTGCAACAAAACTGCGTTCGCGGTATCGTACCTGACTTGATAGCGAGAAGTTCGGCAGTGCTGCTTGAGCTTCTGCCTCGCATATCGTGGTGATTTTCTAAACAGCTTACAATTTCAACCGTGCAAGGAGAGGATGATGGCAAACGCATTACTCCACAAAAT
>JAGRBY010000423.1 GCA_020433835.1 Anaerolineae bacterium
GCCAACAAAACTTAATTTTGTTTGATTAAAAGAAATAATCTCCTTATAATCAAAAGTTAGACGTATCGCTACAAATAATCCATTGTAAGCAACCATCATCGTCACTGAGATTTGTATCCACAATGCTTGAAAGCATTCAAGTTCTTGCAAATGTATTTACCCAAAGACAGCAGACGGTTATTTTATGTGGCTAATTTAGCAAACAATGCAGGTTAAGCAACCTATGCCAAATAGCAAAAAAGCCAAACCATCACGTATAAAGGATTTAGCTCGATTACGAAAACGGGTTGCAAAATTAGAGTCATTGGCAGCAAAGCAAACAAAAACAAAGCGTGACCTCATTATTAGTGAGAGTAGACATCGAGCGCTTATAGAAGCTATCCCGGATGCCATTTTACGGATTGACAAAAACGGCTACTATATTGATGTCAAAGTGCCGAAAGACTTCAAACTGTTTCACCCGCCCCATTTATTGGTTGGGTTACGTGTTCAAGATGTTCTTCCTCCCGATTTAGCCAACTGGGAAATTCAACAAATTCGGTCTACTATCGAGACCGGCAAACTGGCTGCCACCGAATACGAATTAATAATTGACGGCGAACGGCGCTATCGCGAGTCGCGTATGATAAAAATATCTGATAATGAAGCTATTGTCATCCTGCGCGATATTACACAACGTAAAAAGGCCGAGGAGGAGCTGCGTCAAAGCGAGGCACGTTTTCGACGCGTGATCACATCAATTAGCGATCACGTTTATATGACTCAATTAACCCAGAACGGCCTTTACAAAAATCTCTATATTGCGCCTAGCTTTGCTACACTAACCGGCTATCCTTTAGAAAACTTTCTCAACGATTGGTCATTTTGGCCCCATCACGTTATCCATCCGCAAGATAGAAACACTGCGGCCGAACAAGCAAAAAGATTAAGCCAAGCTCAAAATAGCGAAACTGAATACCGCATCATATTGGCCGATGGAAATATCTTATGGGTAAGAGACAGCGCTCGTATAGAAATTGATAGCACAGGCACAATTATCTACGGTATCATTAGTGACATCACCACCAGTAAAGAACTGCAAACTGAAATAACACAACTTTATAGCGTAACCAACCAACGATCAAATCAATTATCGGTTCTCTACGAGTTAGATCGGGCTCTATCATCAAGCCTTAATCTTGATGACATTTATCACTCTTTTGCTCAACACACAAATCGGCTTTTGCCCTATGACAGAATGTCGATAGTTTTACTAGAAGAAAACACGTTTCACATAGTTTACACAGCCGGTATTATCGAACCGGCTATCGGCTCTACGTTTCCCTGCCAAGGGTCAACATCGGGCCAAGTTGTGAAAACGCAGCAGCCCCAGATATACAAAAATCCGACTGAATTAAAACGCATTAAAGACATTACCTGGGCAACAGGTGTTCAATCAATTATGATCCTGCCGCTGCTGGTCAAACAACAGTCTATCGGCACCTGGAATATTGGTAGCTGCCTGGCCAATCGCTATACAGAGGAAGATTTAGAACTAGCCCAGGCCATGGCCGATCAACTGGCGATAGGCATTGAAAATGCGCAGTTGTACCAGCAAGCCCAGCGAGAAATCGCCGAGCGTAAACAAGCTCAAGAGGCCTTAGAAACAGAACGCGCTTTACTGGCCCACCGTGTTGAGGAGCGAACAGCCGAAATACGCGACGCCAATATCCAATTAGCCCGAGCCGCTCGCCTTAAAGATGAGTTTTTAGCCAGCATGAGCCACGAATTACGAACACCGCTCAACGCCATTCTGGGTATGTCTGAAGCATTGATTGAACAAGTGTATGGCTCTCTTACAGATAAACAAATGAAGTCATTAAATATCATAGAAGAAAGTGGACGTCACCTTCTTTTGTTAATTAACGAAATTCTCGATTTGGCGAAGATCGGTGCCGGCGAGCTCAATTTAGAAATCAGTCTGGTGGTGGTCGATGATGTTTGCCAAGCCAGTCTCAGAATTATCAAACAAACAGCTTATAAAAAAGATATCAAAATCTCTTATACCTTCGATCAAAAAATCATGTATTTTCAGGCCGATCACCGTCGTATAAAACAAATTTTGGTCAACTTATTAAGCAATGCTGTAAAGTTTACCGACAGGGGCGGCACAGTTGGCCTAGATGTTGAAACCGATGCTGACAACGCATTGCTCCACTTTACCGTTTGGGATACCGGCATAGGCATTGCCCCTGACCATATCGAACGCCTCTTCGCCCCCTTTGTACAACTCGACAATCGCCTCGCACGCGAATATGAAGGAACCGGGCTAGGTTTGTCCTTAGTGAACCAGTTGATCAACCTTCACGAAGGGCAAATTACAGTCGACAGCCAACTGGGTCAAGGCAGCCGATTTACAGTAACCTTCCCCACTGATCGACAGTTCGATCCAACCTTACCTACTTCAAAATAACAGAAACTTTTCTCACCCTTCACATTTCAATCTTACGTGCTTACTACATCAATATGCGTGCTATACCCTTATTTTATAAATTCTCTTAGTAAATAAACAAATTACTTTGGAAGGAATATAGTGGAATATACCAACCTTGGTCGCACCGGCCTCAAAGTCTCACACATCTGCCTGGACACAATAACCTACGACACGCCCAATCAAGGCGGTGTGATTAAATGGCAGACTATCATTAACCTGTCCTCGCTTATAATTGTGACCGCATAGCATGCCGACAAGCCGATTTCTTGACGAAACCAGTTTAGAGCCAGCCATAACCGGTTGGCTTTTTTGTTACCGTCAAGTGTCGAACTATCCGAACCCGCCCCCCCGTTTAATTAGCACCATATCCACGATTCTCGCCCATCGCCAAAATTGCCCAAAAAATAGGACAAAATTGTCCTAAAGATCGGACAGACAAACCCCGCCACTTTTGTTATCATGATGGCCAATAAGCCAAAAAGTAAAAATTTCCATTCAATATGATTGGGCTTTTCTCACATTGTTTCTTGAATTGCTCCAAAAACCCTCAATGAGACAACGCGACTACGCTACCTAGACGGTCAAAAATCGATTGACTTGATCAAAGGCTATTAGTAAGTATCTACACACCATTATCCGATTAGTCACAAAATCTGTTGGAAACAGTAGTTTATACAAAAGGACAGATTACAATGGGTCATAACACCTCAATTTATGACGGCGGGGCACTACCACCTCTAGCGGAGACACCACAAACGCTCGGCGAGGCCTTGCAACTGACAGCCACCAAGACGACCAATCCAAATAGCATCATTTATATCCGGGCCGATGGCACTGCCGAGACTACCTCCTACGCCGAGTTGCTGACCGAGGCCGAACGGATTTTGGCCGGATTACGCCGGCACGGTCTGGAGGTGGGGGCGCAGGTAGTGTTACAACTGGACGCCAATGAGAATATCTTGCCGGCCTTCTGGGGCTGTGTGTTGGGCGGGTTTGTCCCCTTGATTGCGACTGTTCCCCTGACCTATTCGATGCCCAGTCGCGCCCTGGAGCAGCTTGTCGGCATTTGGCGTCAACTGGAACAGCCGCTCCTCTTCACCAGTGAGCATGTGGCTGCCACCCGCGACCTGCCGGCCTTGCAACAGCAGCTTGATCTCGTTCCTGAAGATGCAGCCATCCTCGACGCGTTGCGAAAAAACGAGCCTGACCAGAGCCACCATCCCGCCCAACCCGATGACATCGCCTTTTTCAGCACGACATCGGGCAGTACCGGCGTACCCAAATGCATTATGCTAACCCATCGCAATCTTCTCAGACGGGCACTGGGAGTCAACACCTTTCAGGCCAATACCGCCGAAAACATCGCCCTCAATTGGCTACCTTTTGACCACATCGGAGCCATTTCCGAATACCATCTGCGTTTTATCCCTCTGGGAAGTACCCTAATTTATGCCCCCAAAGAGTATGTCCTTAGCCAGCCTCTCAGTTGGCTCGACCTGCTGAGCCACTATCAGGTCACCCATAGTTGGGCGCCCAACTTTCTTTACAATCTGATTTTGAACGCGCTCGATGAGGCTGAGACTCCCACGTGGGATTTATCCCCGGTTGAAGTTTTGCTGACCGCGGGCGAAGCCGTCGCCATTGAAGCGGTAGAGGCGTTCTTGACCCGGTTGGGCCGATTTGGCCTCAAACAGACGGCCCTGTGGCCGGCTTTTGGCATGGCCGAGATGGGGTCGGGGGTGACCTATTTTCACCCTACCGTTGACCGGTCGGTAGGATTTCACACCGTTCGACGGAGCGACTCCGATGGAACAAGTTATGTGTCATTCACCCCAACCAGCCGTGACGATCCCGAGAGTATTACCTTTACCAGTTTGGGCCCGCCTATTCCGGGCGTATCTTTGCGAATTGTTGATGAGAAAGGCCAGATAATTTCGAGTGAAGCTACCGTCGGGCGTTTACAGGTCAAAGGGGAAGCGGTTTCAAAGGGCTATTACAATAATCGAGCGGCAACCGACCGGGTATTTTTGGCCGATGGCTGGTTTGATACCGAAGATTTGGCTTTCATAGTTGACGGTGAATTATACATTGCCGGCCGTGTCAAAGAGAGCATTATTATCAACGGGGCCAACTTTTACAGCAGCGAAATCGAACAGGTGGCCACGGCTGTCGAGGGGGTTGCAGCCTCGTACACTGCCGCCTGTGCCGTGCGCAAGGCCGGCAGCACTACCGAACAGTTAGCTATCTTCTTTCATCCGACCAACTTGGACCAGGCTACAGAGGCTCAACTAAAGACCTTGATTAGTCAGATTCGCAAGGCCGTGTCGAGCCAAGTTGGAGTGACCCCAGCCTACGTGCTGCCGCTGGCCCAAACAGCTATACCCAAAACCAGCATCGGTAAAATTCAGCGGACCAAACTGAGCCAACAGTTTGAAGCGGGCGCGTTTGATAAACTGGTCCACCGCTTTAGCCGCCATCCCCAGCCTACTCCACCTCCTCCAAGTCCATCAGGGCCGTCTCGTACCGCGATTGAACAACAAATTGCCCACATCTGGCAATCGAGCTTGGAACTTGACCACGTCGGTCTGCACCATAATTTTTTTGAGTTGGGCGGTGACTCGGTCCGGCTGATTCAAATCCACGCCCGGTTGCAAGAGCAGTTTGAGACCGAATTGGCCCTGGTCGACCTGTTCGAATATTCCACCATCCACGCTCTCGCCGGTCGTTTGGAGCAAGCCCCGTCATCAGTGGTCAAGGCAGAGTACCCCACCCCACAGCGACGCCGGTCGGCGACCGGACAGGATGATATCGCCGTTATCGGATTGGCGTGTCGCTTTCCTGGGGCTGATACCCCGGAGAAGTTCTGGCAAAATTTGCGAGACGGGGTCGAGTCGATAACCACCTTTTCCGATGATGAATTATTGGCTGCCGGCGTCGATCCGATGCTGCTACACAATCCTGATTATGTGAAAGCCAATCCGACTATCCCCGATATTGACCGCTTTGATGCCAAGCTCTTTGGCTATGCGCCGGCTGAGGCCGCCCTGATGGACCCCCAGCAGCGCCTGATGCTGGAGTGTGCCTGGGAAACCTTGGAGGCGGCGGGCTACAACCCCATTACCTATCCCAAGGCGATTGGCATGTTTGCCGGCGCTGTCTGGAACACCTACCAACTCAACACCCTGTATCCGGCCCGCCATCAGCTTGGTTCTAACGGCGAGATGCAGATTGTCACGCCCGACTCGCTGACCGGTTTTCAGATGATGGTCGCCAACGATAAGGACTATCTAACAACCCGCGTGTCGTACAAGCTCAATTTGACCGGGCCGAGCGTCAATGTACAAACGGCTTGTTCGACCAGTTTGGTGGCTATCCATATGGCCGGTCAGAGCCTGCGGCTGGGCGAATGCGATATGGCCCTGGCCGGTGGGATTTCTATTCAGGTGCCCCAGACCATCGGCTATCTGTACCAGGACGGACTAATGGTGTCGCCCGACGGCCATTGCCGGGCCTTTGATGCCAAGGCCGGCGGCACCATTTTCGGCAGTGGAGTGGGATTGGTACTCCTCAAGCGACTGGGCGATGCCCTGGCAGATGGCGATACCATCTATGCTGTGGTCAAAGGGTCGGCCATGAACAATGATGGCGGCGAGAAGGTGGGCTACTTTGCTCCCAAAGGCCATAGTCAGGCCGAGGTGGCGGCCAAAGCTCTGACCATGGCCGGTTTCAGCGCCGAGACTATCGGCTATGTCGAAGCGCACGGCACCGGGACCATCTTGGGCGACCCGATTGAAGTCGGCGGCCTGAGCCAGGCGTTTCGACGCACAACCGACCGGCGAGGCTACTGCGCCATTGGCTCGGTCAAGACCAACATCGGCCACATGCAAATCGCCTCGGGTATTGCCGGCTTTATCAAGGCAGTTCT
>JAGRBY010000424.1 GCA_020433835.1 Anaerolineae bacterium
GCGCACTTCATTGTTCTCAACAATTACGCCATGATCCTCTGCTGTACGAACATGTTCCGGCGTGTACTTCATTGTTCCAATCTGTACCAACATGTTCCAACGCGCACTTCATTGTTCTCAACAATTACGCCATGATCCTCTGCTGTACGAACATGTTCCGGCGTGTACTTCATTGTTCCAATCTGTACCAACATGTTCCAACGCGCACTTCATTGTTCTCAACAATTACGCCATGATCCTCTGCTGTACGAACATGTTCCGGCGTGTACTTCATTGTTCTCGACAAATTCTTCATGATCCCGGTCTGTGGTGCTATGTTTCATCCAGAGAAGATGTGTTCAATTTTTGAAATTGGATCAATCGCGGGGCCGTTTTTCGATTTTTGAGCGTGGGAATGATCATCGTATGCCGTTATCCTTTCTAGCCAACCGACGAATGTGCAGCGCGATGCGGTTTTAGGGTGGATCGGTGGTCGCTCGCAGTTTGCCGAGGTTCATTCAATGTCTAATCAATTACTTTCGTTTGTTCTTGCAGGTATTTATGACTTTCGACACTTCACGTTAGTTAACGAAGAAATTGTTTCGCAACAAATCAATCAATGGACTATCGAGCCTTATTGAATTCAATCTCTACAAAATGACAGTGCCGGCAGAATGGGGGTATAATCAAACGTATATTTTTACTTCGACCTGGTCCGAAATTGAACTATGACGTTATGTGCAGCTTGGCTAAAAGAATGTGAGCGCGGCAGCCGGTTGGTTTTAGCGACCGATAGCCTGATAACGGGCGGCTACACCTACCCCTACGGTACAAAACTGATCGTATTTAGCCGCAACGATTGCGCTCTCTGCTGGGAAGGCGATACGAGCTTTACCTATTCGTTTGCGGAAAACGCGCGGGTGGATGTGGAGTTTAGCGACCATTTGTGTACGCAGGAAACGCCGTTGATTGCGGTCGTCAGGCGCATTACCAAAGTGTTTAATCAACTGTGGCGCGCCAATTTAGAGGATAAAGGCTCTGTTTTTCATCGAGCAAAACTCAGTTTTTTCTTTGGGGGCTACTGTCCGGTATACAAAAAAGTGGTGCTGTGGCACATTCATCAGGTTGGCAAAGAGGGCTACTTTAGAACTCAATTTCGTCATCTGCGCCAGCCGGTCTTTATCGGGTCGGGTCGAGATTTGGCCCGAAAAAAGCTGCGCAGCGGTTCAAGCCTCTCCCCCTATCAGGCGTTGGTCCAGGTTTTGGAGGATACGACCGTGCTTGATGTCGGCGGTATTCCGCAGATTGTGGTTATCGATAACGCCGGGGCTGAAATTATCGGTGTCGTCAAAGACGGCGAGCGGTATTTGTTTGGCCGGAAATTAGACTCGCGTGGGCATCAAGCCAAGGTTCGCTATATTGCGTATGATAATGATTTGTTTTAAGATGCCACATTATGGGCTTTAAGTGACTTTCACAACGAACTTATGCGTTTGTTATCAGGATAAATGGACAGGATTTACAAGATTCTCAGGATAAAATAAATAAAATTCACCTCTCAGTTTAAAGGAAATAAGGATGGACTACCCCCTACATACCTCGGCTGCTTGTAGCCAATGCGCGGCACCTTTAGAGGTACCCTTTGCCATACGGCGGGTCACCTGTGATTATTGCGGCACCACCCAGGATAACCCGCAACCTCTGCCGATAGGACAAGATGTGATGGTGACCCAAGGCCCCGGCACTTATAAGTTAGGGCGGGTGACCGCTTGCACCGGCCCGAGCGACATTGCCATTGAGGATGAAACAAAATCCTCATCAAGACATACCTTAGATGATCTCGTCCCGGTTACTACAGACGGCATCGAACCCCATATGCGTGTCTTTTGGTGTAGCGGGGAGGCTTGGAAACTCACGTGGACAGCACGTGTGTCGGGGCAAACCTGTGTTGTCAAGCATCCCAATCCCTCTTTTCAGAGTAACGTCTTCAATAAAACGGTCACGCTCGATGATGTTCGTATCCCGGTTCAGGTCGAACTTCAAGAAAGGCGAACCGTCATGCAGGGCTGGCTTGATCAGGCTAAGGGTAACCCGAAAAAATTTGTCTTTAATTTGGTTTGGTATGGGGTCCTGGCTTTTATTGTTTATCGCGTGGCCATGATGTTTTTTGCCTAACCCTATTGTTATGCTGACCCTATCTCACCGCCCAGATTACTGACTATCCGCTGTAACACACGAATAACGGTCGCATATTCCTCTTCACTGATATCCTGCATCGCCTGTTGCCGAACTTGCTTTTGAGACGTCATTATATCGGCATGACGCTACCGCCCTTCTTCGGTCAGTTGCAAGGGCGCTTCACTCCCCTCTTCATGCGCGATGGTTTCGGCCCAACCGCGTTCAACCAGATGCGTGAGAATAGCATTCAACTCAGAGGTGCTGATGAAGGTGCGCATAAAGGTGAAGATTTGCGCTTTGCTTATGGGGCCTGCCTCGGCCAGGGTATTGAGCACTTGCCAATCGGAGCGCGACAGGCCGTTAGCCGCCTGCGCCTGGTTAATGTGCTCGGTGATGAGATTGTCGGCCTGCTTTAGCCAATAGCCTATCGGCAGATGGGGTTTTTGGGTTTGTGACATAGGGTTTCTCCTCTTTTGATAAAGGGCTTGACTTAGAGTGCGCTCTAAGATGTAGAATAGAGTTTATAGAGTTTTGGAGTTTTAGAGTTAGGTGAGTTAATGCGTTTTCACCCTCTTGAAAATAGCCGTTAGCGGGTAGCAAAAGATTTGCATTGTCGATGTTATCTCAATTGAGACTATCAGACTCTATAAATTCTAATACGCAAAAACTGACAAAACGGAGCACAGTTTTGGACCAAAGTTTAACCATCAAAGAAGTAGCCAACCTAACGGGTTTGAGCGGGCATACCTTACGCTATTACGAACGGATTGGCCTGCTCGATGCGATAGAACGCGCCCCGAATGGACATCGGCGCTATTCCGAACGCGATGTGGCCTGGATCGAATTCTTAAACCGGCTGCGGCTGACGGGGATGCCGATCCGCCGGATGCAAGATTTTGCCGACTTGCGGCGGCAAGGTGACGCCACCTTTCAACAGCGATGCTGCTTGTTGGAAGGTCACGAACAGGCCTTGAGGCAACAGATTGCGGAACTGGAAGAACATCTGACAGCTATTCAATACAAAATTCACCATTATAAATCTCTGGAGGAAACACATGGTACCAACACAACAAGATAATCGCTATGAACGGGGTTTGAAAAAGCTGGCCGAAGTCGACGGTCAAGCCGGGGCGGAGGTGGTCGCACCCCTCGGCGACCTGGGGCGCTATATTGTCGAATTCGCGTTTGGGGATATCTACAGCCGCGACAGCCTCAGCTTGCGCGAACGAGAGATCGCCACGGTCGCGATGTTAACTGCACTGGGCGGCCGCGAACCGCAACTGCGGGTTCACCTCAACGCCGCCCTTAATGTCGGCTTAACCGCTGAGGAGATCGAGGAGATTATTCTGCAAACCATACCCTACGCCGGTTTTCCGACGGCGATCAACGCCATGAATCTCTTTAAAGCGGTGAATTCAACAGAAAGTTAACGAGCCATTGCGCCACAAACGGATTATCCGGGGCACCGTTATCAAGAGAACGAACAGCGGCTTCGTACATTGACGGCTCCAACCGCTTTTTCATCACCGACAATAAATCCTGCATAATACCGCGCGAAAACTCAGGATGCCCCTGGATACCCAGCACCCGATGGTCAATTTCATATAACGCAATGGGGCAAAACGTATTGCCGCCTAAGCATTCGGCTTCCGGTGGCAATTCAACGACCTGATCCTGATGGGCAAAGTAGAGTGAGCAGCGGTCCGGCTTGCCGTTCATCCAGGCTTTTTGTTGGAAAATGTCAAAGCTTTTCAGGCCAAAGTTTCTGCCTTTTTTTGACTTCTCGGCGCGGCCACCCAGCGCGTGCGCCAGAATTTGGTGACCAAAACAGATACCAACCAGTTTTATGCCCGCGCGATAACTGTCCCGTATAAATTGTGAAAGCACACCAATCCAGTCATCCGTATCGTAAACACCGCTGGGGCTACCGGTAATGATATACGCGTCACACTCAGCGGGGGCGGTGGGAAACTGTCCCTGCGCTACCTGATATCCAGCGTAGGTGAATGGCGCGTTCACGCTCTCGAAAAAGCGAATGTAGGTATCCACCGGTGTCCCTCCCCAGTTGACCACAGAGGCTTCCGGCGAAATGGCGTTCAGTATTCCTAATTTCATTATGGTGATCTCTTTATTGGCAAAAACATAGCTCGTTGAAGTTTTTCATACCAATCGATACAAGTTATGTAGTGATCCAAAATCTGTTACAGAGAAACTGTATTCTTCCAACACTTCTCAACTATTATCACACCAATTATACCCCTTGATTAGGCCGCCACAAAACAATCGAGCAAAACCTGTGCGCCTGAACGTAGCCTCGCTCTGCCGTCGCTCGATCTTACCCCTGCCCGCAGACGACCGACCGTTGACCGCTGCCCCTCAATGCACGCACCGATTTGACGGCGGTCGGCGGTCAGCGGATGATAGGGCCGAGAGCGCTATATGGGACACGGATCGCACGGATTGAACGGATTTTCACTGATCCAAATTAATTTTATCTGTGTTGATCCATGTGATCCGTCAAATCCGTGTCCTATTTTTGGTTGTATCGTATATATTGCCCCAAATGGGGTTAGCTCCCTGAGTTCGTAAAGAATAGTTGATTTGCTAAACGATAAAGTGCCCTATATAATTAAGCGTACTTAACTAATTACCGAGCTTAACTATGTCCGTCAACCCACAGCTTTCAGCGGCCCTGCATGAATGGGCCGAACTTTTTATGCGCCGTTCAATGCGGGATTTTATCCGTTTTATCAAAGAAAACGATCTCTCTACCACGCAACTCAGTACCCTGATGCGTCTCTACTATCGGGGCGTTTGTCCCATTTCTGAAATTGGCGACCACTTGGGTGTAACCAACGCCGCGGTCAGTCAAATGGTGCAGCGTTTGGTTGAGCAAGGTCTGCTGGATCGCACCGAAGATCCCTCCGACCGCCGAGTTAAGCAGCTAACCCTCACCGCCGAGGGCCGCGCCCTAATCGAGCAGGGCATCGAGGCCCGCCGCCGCTGGCTGGAGGATTTAACCAACGCCCTGCCTGCCGAACAACAGGCTAATATCATCACCACCCTCACCAACCTTACGAATGCGGCCCGCCATCTGGATCCATCATTATGAGTTTGTAGCGTTCATTGAGTTTGTAGAGTTTGCAGAACTTGCGTAGTTTTGTGATCTCGTGGCGGTGGCTGTTGTCTCGATTATGAACTCAGGCTACTCGTCCAAGGCTGCAAACTCATATTCTGGAGGTGTAACCCTATGTTTCGTATGTCGCAGCGCCGCCAGGCCGCCGGTCCTAACAACGGCGGCTTGAAACGCGCCATAAAATATTTGACTCGCTATAAATATTTGGCCTTGCAGCCTTACCTGTTTTTGCTGGTGGCGACGCTCTCGCAACTGGCTGTACCTCGGCTGGTGGGGCACATCATCGATGCCATTACGACGGGTGTGGTAGCCCCAACCCCGGCAACGGACACGCAACGGGTCCTCGTTACCGCCGGTCTGGCGGTGGTTGTTTTTGCGGCGATGCGCGGCCTCTTTGCCTTTTTGCAAAGCTTCACCGCCGAGCGCAACTCGCAAAGCGTCGCGTTTGATCTGCGCAACGACTTGTTCGCCCAAATCCAGCGCCTCTCCTTTTCCTACCACGACCGCAATCGCACCGGCCAGTTGATGATTCGGGCGACCGACGATGTCGAAAAAGTGCGCCTATTCATCGGCCAGGGCTTACTCTTTCTGGTGCAGGCCGTCATCTTGATTACCGGCACGCTTATCCTGCTGTTTACCACCAATGTGTCGCTGGCGCTGGTGATTCTGCCCATCTTGCCGATCACCATGATCTTGTTTATTGTGTTTGGTTCGATCAGCCAGCCGTTATTTATGCAGGTGCAGCTTAAGCTTTCGGCGCTCAACACCATCTTGCAAGAAAACCTGGCCGGCATCAAGGTCATTAAAGCCTTTGCCCGCGAGCAGAGCGAGCAAGCCCGCTTCAACCAGTCCGCCGACACCGTGATGGCCCAGCAAATTACGGTCACGCGCGTTTTTGCCTTCCTGTTCCCGGTTATCTTTCTGGTGGCCAGTCTGGGGCAGGCTGCCGTCCTCTACTTTGGTGGCCGGCAAATCATCGGCGATACCTTGACCATCGGTGAGTGGCAGGAGTTCAGCCTATATCTGATTTACATCTTTCTACCACTGGCCCAATTTGGCATGATCATCA
>JAGRBY010000425.1 GCA_020433835.1 Anaerolineae bacterium
AATTGGGGGTGGGGGATTGGAGCGTGGAGATGAGGAGATTGGAGACTAGAGATTGGAGATTGGAGATGAGGTTCTGTTGACATTTCAGGATTCCATGTCATTTCGACGAGCTTGCGAGGAGAAATCCCCACCAACTTCGATTACACCTGGTCGTTGGCGAGGATGCCTCGCTCTTCGATAAACACTTATATTTAGAATTGCTGGGGTGAGGAGTTACGACTTGCCTAAAAAAGCCTCGGGCCTCTTATGGTTTTGGGCTTTTGGTATGCGCATAATCCGCCTCAGCCCTCGCCAAAATGTAGCCCTATAGAGGCAAGTAATGTAGCTGCCTAGAGGAAAGTAACGTAGCTGCCTGAGGAAAGTAACGTAGCTGCCTGAGGAAAGTAATGTAGCTGCCTGAGGAAAGTAATGTAGCTGCCTGAGGAAAGTAATGTAGCCGCTAGAGGAAAGTAACGTTGCTCTATTGAACAACAAACCCCGCCGCAGCTATAGCCCTGCTGTTGTAGGGCCGGAATACTCCGCCGCTGTGGCGGCCAGGCTTTGGCTTGCGCCACTGTTCTTTAATATTGTCCTAATTTTAGGACAATATTGCCCTAATTTTAAGACAGACAAATTAGATAGACTTTGTTATCCTTAGACAAGGTGACTGGCACTTACTAACAACAATTGAACTTGTGAAAAGCTACAAGCATTTAAGGAGCAAAGTAAAACACTATGCTGACAACACGCATCCCCTATTTGCTAAAAATAGCGACGGCCTTATTTGCAGCCGCTATAGCGTTGGCCCTGACTTTAAGTTCTATTAGGGCCACAACCACCTGGCAGCTACTAAAACTGCCCGACACCGGCCAAACAACCAGCTATACCGATGTTTTTGGCGAAGATGCCGATTATAGCATCAACCCACCCACCTATACCGACAATGGCGACACCGTAACCGATGAGGTGACCGGGCTAATTTGGCAAAAGAACGAAGCTGTAACCACCACCACCAAAGCCGCCGCCGCTTCTTATTGTGATAGCCTGACCCTGGGCAGCGAGAGTGACTGGCGGCTGCCGACCAGCCATGAACTGTACACGCTGGTCGATCTCAGTACCAGTAATCCGCCCTTGAACTCAACCACCTTTACCAATACCGTCAGCGCCGATTATTGGTGGTCGTCAACGCAGCGAGCCGACGGTGAAAGCAACTATTGGGCGGTAAATGCCGGCGGGGGTATTGGCCCCAAACCTGAAGACGAAGCCCAAACGCATAACTATTATGTGCGCTGCGTTCGAGACGAATTAACCACCCCCATCACCCAAACCTTTGTGGCCAATGGTGATGATACCGTCACCGAAAGCAGCACCGGGTTGATGTGGCAGCAAGACGGCACCGCGGCCATCAGCATGACCTGGACCTCGGCTCTGACCTATTGTGAAGATTTATCCTTGGCTGATTATACCGATTGGCGGCTGCCCAATATAAAAGAACTGAGATCCATAAGCGATGACGAGTCGTTGTACAGCCCCTCGGTGAATACGTCTTACTTTACGGTGACCACCACCTCGCATGATGAAACGACCATTTACTGGTCTTCCACCACGCGTGAAAACGGTACAACGCAAGCCTGGTATGTCGATTTTTATTTCGGCCTGGTTAGCCATGCCGATAAAACCGATTCAGGGTACGTGCTCTGTGTCCGCAATGCCACCACAGACCTTTATCTCCCCGTAATTTTTAGGTAACCCCTCAGGCATGTCATTTCGAGACGTTTTTTGCCGAGAAATCCCCCCCCGGCTGGTCGGTTGTAAACAGCGATGGTGGGGGATTGGGCCAAGTCCGCCTGGTTGAGGGGGATCGGTTTGTGGCGCAGTAGGCGGATGGCGGATGGAGAATGAAGAATGGAGAATGAAGAAAAGAAAAAAGGAGCGACAAAGCTTGCTTTGTCAACTGGTAAGGCTGGGCGCGTGGCAGCGGTGAGTGGGCCTGGTGATATGCAATAGGGGCGACGGCAGCGGCAGCGAATCATCCGTTTATAGGTGGTTGCCCAATGATGTTGCCTCGCCCGCCGGGTCAGGCGCTCGACTTGGCTTCTTTATTTGTATTAAGGACGTAAATGAGTAAATTTATAGGGCAACTATTTATTTTAGCATTCAGCCCTCAGCCCTCAGCCGTCAGCTTTATCATAAGAGACAATGTTCAGGCTATCAACCCTGCTGTTCTGTAGCCGTCAACCGTTGCCAAAAAGCTGGACGCTGAATGCTTAGAGCTGAACGCTTTTACTATTATCAAAGGAGATACGTATGCCAGTTCGTAATGCAGAAGCAGTTTGGGAAGGCAATTTTCGAGACGGGGCCGGAACCGTCAAGTTGGGCAGTGGGGCCTATGAAGGGCCGTATTCAGCTGCGTCCCGTTTTGAAGAGGGCGACGGCACCAACCCCGAAGAGCTTATCGGTGCGGCCCACGCCGGCTGTTACTCGATGGCGCTGTCTTTGATACTGCAACAGGCAGGCTATGACGCCACCAGCATCCATACCGTGGCCAAAGTACATCTCAACAAAGTAGACAACGGCTTCAAAATCACCTCTATCGATTTAATAACCGAAGCGACCGTACCCGGCCTGGATGAAGCGACATTTATGGAGAAGGCCGAGGCAGCCAAAAAAGGCTGTCCCGTTTCGCAGGCTTTGGCCGCTACGGAGATTACGCTTGAGGCGACGCTAAAGTAGTAGGGCCGGTTTTTTTACTAAAGGATTACCGTAAAAGGTGACAATCACTTATTGCCAGTGACGGTCACCTTTTTTTGTAGCCGGCAAAACTGCAACGTGATGACCTTGACGAGTACCTGGTATCCCTTGAAGAGAAAGGGGTGACCGAGATTACGGAATTTAATGAGCAAAACAGTTTTATTGTTGATATGGACTTTATCGATGACAACACCGTTGCGGTTGAAGCCTGCGTCGACCGGGACAGCGTTTATGTTGATGAAGAGGGGCAGGCGCTGCCTGATGCGTATCAACCGGATAGCGGTTTGATGCCCTATGCCTTGACGCTTGAACGCGGCGACCTGTGGTGGTTAATCACCGAGCTAGACGATGCAGACCTAACGTGTGAGGTTGATGAATAGCTAAACCGGGGGTAAGGGGTAGGGATTAGGGATTAGGGGACAAAATCTATAATGCCTACGCGTCTTGGCGCAGGTTGACGTATTCCCAGATTAGCCCCCTAATCTCCTAATCTCTAATCTCCTGGTCTCCAGTCTCCTCCCTACATCGGCCAATCTTGCAGGATGCGGGCCGTTTCTTCCGAGTGGCCCGTTTCATCGCGGACCATATCTTCAAGCTGAACAGCCAGCCCTTTGTCGCCAAAGGCGGCGGCTTCCTCAGCCCGTTGGGTATAATCGGCTTTGGCTTGTGTTTCGGCAGCCAGTACGGCTTCCAACATTTCGCGGTTGATTTCAGCCGGCGCAACCGGGCGGGGCGTGGTGGTCGGTTCGCCGCCCAGGGCTACAATCTTGTTGGCCAAATATTGGGCGTGGCCTTGCTCATCGGCCACTTCGGTTAAAAAGAACTCAGCGAGCTGGGGCCGAAATGGTCCCGTTACTTTGGCGGCATAGGTGATGTACTGAATAATGGCGCTCAGTTCACCGGCCAGGTCTTCATTAAGGTTTTTGATAAGTGTTTGTTTGTCCATCGTATCCTCCTGGGAATAGGTTTTTTGTTTAGCTGTTAGCACTTAGCTGTCAGCCGTCAGCTATGGGCAAGAAGGCTGAGGCTGAGGCGAAGGCTAAGAAAATCTAGTGCGTATTGCGTAGTGCGTTTGGAGCGACAAAGCTTGCTTTGTCATCCGCATTGGGATCAAAGTAAACTTTGATGCTCCGCTCCTCGCTCTTTTCCTTCGCCTCAGCCTTCGCCTTAGCCTCTCCTCCCCTCACCCCTGCCGTATCTCGTTGTGCAGAAAGCCCTTGACAATCATCAATATGGCAAACGATAAGCCAACCAGGATAACGGCCAACGTTAGGGCGACATCTAAGTCCATCTCGAAGCCGAGGTAAATGGCCAGGGGCATGGTTTGGGTCCGGCCCGGATAGTTACCGGCAAAGATAATGGTCGCGCCGAATTCGCCCAGCGCCCTTGCCCAGGTCATGACCATGCCGCTCAGCAGCGCTGTCCACGACAGCGGGATGGTAATAAAGCGAAAGACTTGCAGGTGACCCGCGCCGTCGAGCGCGGCGGCCTGCTCCAACTCCGGTTCGATGGTGCTGAAGCCCAATATGGCGGCTTTAACGTAAAATGGCGCAGCGACAAAGGTCTGGGCCAAGATAACGGCAAATTGGGTGAAAGCAATGTCGATGCCCAAGAAATCGAGGTAACCACCTAAAATCCCACGCCGGCCAAAGGCCATCAGCAGCGAGACCCCGGCTACGGCCGGCGGCAGCACCAGCGGTAAATCGAGCAGGGTATCAAAGAGTCGCCGCATCTTAAAGTCGTAGCGGGCCAGCAAGTAACCGACCGGCGTGCCCAAAATAACGGCAATGATAACTGTGATCCAGGTGGTGCCGAAGCTCAAAGCCACAGCTTCCAATACCTGCGGTGTCCGCAAATTCAGCAGCAGGCGCTCCGGCGGGGTGCGCACAAACAGGGCAACCATCGGTAAAAATATAAACATCAACAGCGGCAGGCTAAGCAGCTGCAGCAGCTTCTCCGGCCATTTGGTTGTCCTCACCACTTGGGGTGTACGCCGCCAATATAAAGGTGCCTGAGCCATGACTACTCTCCGTGAATGATGTCTTTTAGAGCTTTCCTGTAAAAATGTTGTCCAGCGGGCGTAAGGAGTAGGGAGTAAGGAGTAAGGTCTTTTCCCTTACTCCCTACTCCCTACTTCCTACTCCCCTTACGGTACGCCCGTAAAGCCATACTTGGCTAACACATCTTGCCCGGCGGGCGATAAAATATAGGCGACAAAGGCCCGGGACTGATCGGGGTAGGCGGTATCGCTGACCACGGCGATGGGATAGGTGGCGATGGTGTTGAGGTCATCAGGGATGTCGATCCGGCTGACCTGGTCGGCGATGTCGGCGGTGACGTCGCTGCTGTAGACGATACCGGCGTCGCCTTCGCCCAGGGCTACTTTGGTTAAAACGGCTTTGACGCTCTGTTCGTACGAAACCACATTGGTGAGTAAGCCATCTTTGAAACCGGCCTCGAAGGCCGGGTCTTGGGCCGCTTTATCCAGAAACTGCTGCGAGTAGCGGCCAACCGGCACATCTTCGGCGGCTAGAATTAACCGCAGGCCGGGCTTGCTTAAATCTTGCAAGGTGGTTAATCCGGCTGGATTATCAGCCGGATATATAACCACCAACCGATTATGCACAAATGTCTGCGCTGCGCTATCCGTCACCCGGCCGGCTTCGATGGCGGTCGTCATTTGGGTGGTATTAGCGCTGGCAAAGACATCCGCCGGGGCACCCTGGCTAAGCTGGTGGGCTAACTGCTGCGACCCGGCAAAGTTAAAAATAACCTTGACTTCAGGTTGAGCCGCCTCAAAGTTGTGACCGATCTCGGTAAAAGCCTCGGTCAGCGAGGCGGCGGCAAAGACCGTTATCGTTACGGGTTCGGTCGAGGCCGTAACGGCCTGGGGCTGTGCCCCGCAGCCAACGGTAAAACCTGCTAAGAGAACCAGAAATAGAATGATTGCTGTTTTTCGCCGGCGGCCACGGGAACGGATGGGAACCGGGGCAGGTTGGTAGGCCGGTGGAGCGAGTATATTAATAAGCTTTCTTAGTAAACCCATAACCATCACAAGTTTTATCACAGAGGACGCGGAGAAGTCACAGGGTTCACAGTGTTTTGCTAAAGGTGACAGTCACTTATAGGTCGATTTAGCCTATGTAAGTGACTGTCACCTGGTTTATCTCTGTGTTCTGTGCGCCCTCTGTGGTTAATTTTTTACCTTACAACGCATGCGCTTCGGCGACTTCACCCTCTTCTAAGGCGTCGAGGATTTCATCGATCTTTTCTTCGCTGTCTACCTCGCAGTACCACTGATTTTCGGGGTAGATGATCATAATCGGCCCCTTCTTGCACTCTTTCAAGCAGCCGGTGCTGGAGACCAGGGCATCCAGCCCGCGATCAAGAATTTCCGTTTCCAGGTAAGGCAGGAAATCGGTCGAGCCTTTGCGATTGCAGACCCCTTTGGCTTGGCCTGATGCTCGAAAACTGGCACATACTAAAATATGATGGGTTGGTTTACCTGCCATGATTCATTCCTCCTAAATTTGGTAGTTAACTTTATTTGCCGCTATGTCTTCATAGTGGGGGTAGGGGGTAGGGAGTAGGGATTAAGGGAATTTTACTCTTTACCGC
>JAGRBY010000426.1 GCA_020433835.1 Anaerolineae bacterium
TTTACGAATACCGCCGGGGAGATTTTTTGGTTAGCACCGATCCCGAATTGTTGGATCTCGATGCCATCCACAGCTTTTTGTTTCAGTCCTATTGGGCCCGTGGTCTACCGCATGATCTCGTCGCCAAATCTATCGAGAATACGCTCAATTTTGGTGTGTTCGATAAGGCCGAGCAAATTGGCTACGCTAACGTTGTCACCGATTACACTCATTTTGCTTATGTCCAAAATGTGTTTATATTGGATGCCTACCAGGGCAACGGTCTTGGACGCTGGCTGATGGAATGCATTGTCACCACATTACAAGCACACGGTATTCGCCGCATTATTCTGGTAACCCGCGATGCCCAGAAGTTTTATCACAAATGCGGCTTCGATACGCTTAGCAATAAGGATGGCTGGTTGGAAATTCTTGTCGAAAGCCCGTGGTCTGTGGTAGAGTAATTTTCGCAACAAGAGAGAAGAAGATTGACAACAACCAAATATCAATCAAACCATCCATTTATTCATTTCATAAGGATAGATTCATGTCAATCAACTTTGCCATAAATTACTCAAAAGAACTTGCTGAACTTGTTCGCACCGGCCAAGTCCATATTGATATATTTAAATGTCCGGCCTGGCCGGAATTGGTCGCCGAGGCCCAGGATATTTGCCCGGTATACGTTCATTTTCCCCTTATTGCGGGCGGCGGTCGCGGCATACCGATAAGTTCTGAAACCAAAGAGCCGGTCACTTGGGCGATGATCGAAGCCTTGCTGGCCCAAACCGATACTCGCTTTATCAACCTTCACCTCAGCCAAAAAAGCCGCGAGAGACCCGACATCCCGGTTGATACCACCGATCCGGCCCATATCGCAATGCTAACCGAATGTATGATCACCGATGTTCAGGCCGTAGTCGATCGTTTTGGTCGTGAGCACGTTATCGTAGAAAATGTGCCTGGCCGCAAGGATGGTACCTTACGGCCTTTTATTTTGCCGGATGTTATCCGCCACGTTGTAGAAGCCACCGGCTGCGGCTTTCTGTTCGATGTCTCCCACGCGCGCATTTCCGCCGAACTGATCGGCATGGATATTGGCGAGTACATCAAACGGCTGCCGGTAGAACATACCCGCGAAATCCACATCACCGGGCTGCAAATTGTCGATGATGCCTGGATAACCGTTCTGCGCAAAGCCGGTTACACCGAGGAAAAAATAGAAAACTTTGCCGGCACCAAACTCGATCACCTGCCGCTGATTGATGCAGATTGGGCCTTTTGCGAATGGTTGATGCAGGGGCTTCGCGCCGGAGACTACGGTAACCCCTGGTTGGTTACGCTAGAATACGGCGGAGTCGGCAACCGTTGGGACGTGATGACTGACAAAGCCGTACTGCGCGAGCAGGTGCCGCGTTTGTATGCATTGGTTAAAAATGATTGTTGATAAACTCAAAACCAAGGAGATAAATTATGGCTGCTCCTATAGCCGTCCAGCTTTACACTGTTCGTGAGGCATTAGCCCAAGACTTTGAGGGCGTTGTTCGAAAAATCGCCGAGATGGGATACCTTGGGGTTGAAACAGCGAGCTTCCCCGGCACCACCCCCAAACAGGCCGCTCAGCTATTTGATGAATTGGAATTAACCGTATGCAGTGCGCACGCTCCGCTGCCGATTGGCCCCAAACAGAATGAGGTGCTCGACCTGGTCGCCGCACTCAATTGCAAACGACTTGTTTGCCCGGCGCTGGACCGCAACTATTACAGCAGCGTCGATAAAATCTACAGGGCTTGTGATCTGCTTAACGAGGCCCACCAGGTGGTCGTCGACAATGGCCTGAGTCTCGGGGTTCACAACCATTGGTGGGAATACGAGCCGGTCGAGGGGCAATATCCTTATGAAATCATGATGGATCGGCTTGACCCGGCCATTTTCATGGAAATCGACACGTACTGGGTGCGTGTAGCCGGATTAGACCCCGTTGAAATCGTCAAAAAATGGGGTCAGCGCGCGCCGCTGCTGCATATCAAAGATGGCCCGGCTATCCAGGGTTTCGCCCATTTGGCTGTGGGCGAGGGCATTATCGATATCGTCGGCGTTGTCGAAGCCGGACAAAACGTAACCGAATGGCTCATCGTTGAGCTTGATGCGTGCGATACCGATATGCTGGAGGCTGTTGAGGATAGTTATGCGTATATGGTAAGCAATGGGTTTGCCGAAGGGCGTAAAGCTGTTTAATAAAAAATTGAGTAATTAGTAAATAGTAATTTGTAATCGAATAGACAGTTCTCATTTACCAATTACAAATTACGAATTACCTATCGCTCTTATTAATCCCTAAGAAAGACGATAACCATGGCCAAACTCATCGAAGGCGACCGCATTGCCGCTCAAGCCGAATTGATGGTCGGATCGTCCGGCCTTTTGTTTGATGACAATCGTCAGAAAATTCTTTTAACCCGGCGTACCGATAACGGGCGCTGGTGTCTACCCGGTGGCCGTTTGGATCCGGGTGAAAGCGTCGCCGAAGGCTGCATCCGTGAAGTGTGGGAAGAGACGGGGTTGCACGTGGAGATCGTACGTTTAATAGGTATTTACACCACGCCTCATCGTATCATTACCTACGCCGATGGTAATCGTTTCCATCTTATATCTTTCAGCTTCGAGGTAAAAGTGGTTGGAGGCATGCTAGGGCTGAGCAATGAAACCACGGAATACGGCTACTTCACTCCGGCTGAAATCGAAACGATGGACGTGATGGAGCACCATGTAGAGCGTATTGCCGATGCGCTGGTCGATCAGGCGGCAGCGTTTGTTCGTTAAGTAGGTAAGGGAGAATTACGATGCATATCGTCATCACTGGCGGGGCCGGATTCTTAGGTCGGCAGTTGGCAAACAAGTTGCTGGGCGAAAGCTCGCTTATCAACACTGGCGGCGACCACATCAAAATCGAAAAGTTGACCCTCTTCGATGTCACGTCACCTCACGCTGTGCCGAGCGATGACAGGATCGAGATTGTCACCGGCGATATCCGCGACCCTCAGGTTATTGCGGATGTGATCAGCGACAGCGTCGATCTCATTTTCCATCTGGCGGCTGTTGTCAGTGGCGAGGCTGAAGAAAATTTCGAACTGGGGATGCAAGTCAACCTGACTGCAACACAGACTGTGCTGGAGCGATGCCGCCAGCTAGGCTCCCGTCCGCGACTGGTCTTTACCAGTTCCGTGGCGGTTTTTGGTGGCGATATGCCTGCTGTTCTTCAAGACGGCACAGCCCCGACGCCTCAAAGCTCTTACGGTACGCAAAAAGCCATCGGTGAACTGTTGATTAATGACTACAGCCGGCGCGGTTTTGTGGACGGTCGGTCGGTGCGGCTGCCGACCGTTGTGGTTCGACCCGGCCAGCCGAACAAAGCGACCTCCTCTTTTGCCAGTGGGATTATCCGTGAGCCGCTGCAAGGGCACACCGCCGTCTGTCCGGTTTCGCCGGATATGGAACTATGGATTATGTCCCCCCGTCGGGCGGTGCAGAATCTGATTCACGCTGCTTCTTTATCGCCGGAACAATGGGGGCGGAGTCGTGTGGCATCACTGCCAGGGCTGACAGTCTCGGTGCGGGAGATGGTCGACGGTTTGGAAGCCGTGGCGGGTCGGGATGTTATCAAGCGCATTGTGTGGCAGCGCGATCCGTTTATCGAGCGAATTGTCGGCAGTTGGCCGGCCCGCTTCGCGACCCAAAAAGCGACAGCCATGGGCTTTGAGGCCGATCAGTCGATTGAGGAGATTATTCGAGCGTTTATTGAAGATGCGTTGGATAAGCGTTGAGAGGACTAAATGCTAAATCAATAGCAACATTCCGCCGCAGGCCACCAGCGTACCAACGCCAAAGCCGGCCACGATATCGCCTAAATAGTGAACCCCTACTGCCACACGCGCCGCAGCCACGCTGAGGGCGACTAAAATCAACACCAAACCCAAAACGGGATAAAAGAAGAAACTGCTGGCCGCCAGCGCCGCCATTCGGCCAGAGTGGCCGGATGGAAAGCTGTAAGCATCGTACTTGAAGGTTACAAATTCGCCGGGTGGGCGCGGTCGGGTACGGCGGACGGCAAATTTAACGCCCGTAACCACCAAAATAGCCAGAATGACTAAAGTGGTCACAATAAGATCGGCTCGCTGGAGGTAGGCATCGCCCCATACCAAACTAATCAAATAGATCACAAATAGAGCGCCAAATACATAGGGACCATCGCCGACGTGCGCCACAAATCGGGCCCACGGCCACCAGCGCGATTGTGGCGAGAGGGTACAGCGGCGGCTAATTTTTGTGTCCAAATGTGACAAACGCTTTTTCATGAAGGTTCTATCGGGGTTAGCTGTTCACCTTTTGGGTTTGGCGGGTTTCCAAATGCGCTTTGATAATGTCGTAATGTTGGGGCTTGTCTAAATCCATCCCCAACTCAGCATATTGGGTGGCGATAATCCGGCCATCGAGATTGGCTTTGGCCGAAACTTCAATGGCTACCTGCTGAACCGTAATCCTACGCAGTAAAAATCGAAATATGAAACTCCAGCCAATGAGACGAATTTGCTGAACATAGTTTTTGCGTGCTCCGGTGGCGGCTTTGGCCAAAGCGATATTCCCCCGCACTGCCGAACTGCTCACCAAAAATATATCGCCCCCGGTGTAACGGCCACCCTTAAAAGGGATATAGGTTCGCTTCGAGGCCGGAAATCGACTTTCCATGACTTTCTCTTCGACCATCGCATAATAGACTTCGGCCTCGTGAGCACCGCACTCCTCAACAAAGCCGCGTATCGTTTCCGGCGTAATAAGAGGGATATCCGACGAAATCAGTAAGAAGTTTTTCATCTGAGGCGAAATCGTTTGCAGGTAGTCTAATCCGGCAAAAACATTGTCGACAATGTCACCCGTAGCATCGGTGAAATGCAGGTGAGGATAGTCGGGCGCGAGATCGTCTGGCTTGAGGCCCACGATGACAATGTTGTCGACAATCCCAGAGGCTTGGACAGCTTCGATGATCCAGCCGATCATGGGTTTGCCAACCAAAGGAATGAGGGCTTTCTTATTAATCCCCGTCAGTTGGAAAAGTGGATCGGTGGGTTTTAGAGTTCCCCCGGCGGTTATGATGGCATCCATGCACGCTCTCCTAGGCTTAAGAGTAGTTCAATTTTACCATTATAGCCAAGGGGATACAAACGGTTAAAAACCAAAAAGTCCGGCCACACAGTAACAAGGCCGGACTCTGAAAGCGAATATGAGAAATTTACCTGCCCAGTGCAGCCAGCATCTCTTCAACACTGGTCAGTTTAACGCGCGGCCGGCCAAATTCTGCCCCACTACTGGTTTCTATTTCATCGAGTTTAAGCCAGTCTTCGAAGGAAACGTATTTTGGCTGACGTTCGGCAATGAACTTCTCAACCGCTTCAACTTCGGGATGAGCAGGTGTGAAGGTCTTGCCTGCCGCCATATCTTCTAACATGAGGGTAACGGTCTCAACCGCACAGGGTTTGTTGGTGCCGATGATGCCGCTGGGACCGCGTTTGATCCAGCCGGCAGTGTACAAGCCGATAACCTGTTCATGGGTTTCCGAATCGGTGATGCGGCCAAGCTCATTGTGGATGACGCCCCAGCGTTCTTGGAAGGGAATGTCGGGCAGAGGGATGCCGCGATAGCCGACCGAACGAAAGATCAGGCCAACCGGAATCTCTTCAAATTGATCGGTGGTCGTGGGCCGAAGCGTGCCATATTCAGTTTCGTACAGCTCGTTTTTAACCAGCCGCATGGCCTTAACCTTACCCTCTTCATCACCAATTAGCTCAACCGGGGAAACCAAGAAGCGCAGGATCAGTTTGCGTGACTTTCCGGCCGGTTCGCGCTCGGCGTATTCTTGTATAATATCGACCTTCTTTAGGGTGGTTCGGTCCTGGCTTTTATCCAGCTCCTTTTGGCTGAGGGGATCGAGTTTGGCTTCTTCTAAAGGTACTGTAATTTCGGTGTCGTCCAACTCGCCCAATTCTTTGATCTCGGGGTTGGTGAAGGCGGCCTGGGCCGGGCCACGTCGCCCCAGAATATAGATGGTTTTGATGTTGCTGTTTTTTAGGGCCTCAAGCGCATAGTCGGCAATGTCAGTAACGGCTAACTCCTCGGCCGTTTTGCTCAAAATACGGGCGACGTCCATCGCTACGTTGCCGACGCCGACCACTGCCACATTTTCTTGAGTGAGATCAAACTCGTAATCACGATAGCCGGGATGGCCATTGTACCAGGCCACAAACTCTGTAGCTGGATGGCTGTTTTTAAGGTCTTCGCCGGGGATGCCCATTTTTCGATCCGACT
>JAGRBY010000427.1 GCA_020433835.1 Anaerolineae bacterium
TACACGGTCGATCCGGAAGGTTCGGTTAGCATCATCGACCTCTCCGGCGGGGTTGAGGCCGCTACCATCACCACGGCCGATTTCAACGCTTTCGACGAGCAAATCGATAGCCTGAAAGCGTCCGGCGTACGCATCTTTGGCCCGGATGCCACCGTCTCGCAAGATTTGGAGCCGGAATATATCGCCGTTTCGCCCGACTCGGCCACCGCCTATGTGTCGCTGCAAGAGGCCAACGCTTTGGCCATGGTCGATATTAACGGCGGCACTGTGACCAATATTGTGCCGCTGGGCTTCAAAGATTACTCGGCCAGCCTTGAGACGTTCGACTTTGCCAACCTGCCGACGCTCGGCACCACGGCTGCCGGACAAGAAATCACGTTGGGCGGCTTCTCCGGCCTCTACTTTGAAGGCGTCAACCCGGTCAACGGCAACCTCATCTTCGTCACCCATCCCGACCGCGGCCCCAACGCCGAACCGGTCGACACCGACGGCGATGGTGCCAATGAACGCCCCTTCCCCTTACCTGATTTTCAGTCCAAAATCATCCGTTTTGAAGCCAATCCGGCCACCGGCACCGCCGAAGTCATCGAGCAAATCGGCCTAACCCGCGCCGATGGGTCGCCCATCACCGGCCTGCCCAACCTGGCCGGCGACAGCGGCCTGGCCTATGCCGATGAGGTTCCCATCGATTTGCAAGGCAACACCCTCGATTACGATCCGTATGGTGCGGATATGGAAGGTATCGTCATTGCTCCCGATGGCTCTTACTGGATGGTTGATGAATATCGCCCGGCTATCTACCACTTTGACGCATCCGGCGTGTTAATCGACCGCTTTGTACCGGAAGGTTCCAACGATAGCGGCGTAGACGTCGGCACCGAAGCGATCCCGGCTGTCTTTGCTCAACGCCGTGCTAACCGTGGCTTTGAGGCGGTTGCCTATGAAGACGGCAAGCTCTACGCCTTCATCCAAAGCCCCATCGACAATCCCGATGTCGCTAACGATGCCAACTCGAAAGCTTCAATTGTCAATCGCATTGTGGAGTTCGACACCGCGACCGGCACCACCACCGGCCAATATGTTTACCTCATCGAAGGTGGGGCCAGCGATAAAATCGGCGATGCCGTTTCAATTGGCAACGGCGAGATGCTGGTCATCGAACGCGACAGCGCGGTCGGTGCCGGAGCGCTCAAGAAAGTGTTCCACATCAGCCTCGATGGCGCGACCAATGTGAATGATCTGGATGACAGCATTGTTGGTCCGGGCGGCACGCTGGAAAGCCTCGATGCTGATGGGTTGGCCGCGGCCGGTATCGAGCCGGTGAAGAAGGTTCTCTATGTCGATTTAATTGCGGAAGGATACGTGGCCGGCGACAAGGCGGAAGGTCTGGCGCTCATCGATGAAAATAGAATTGCTGTCCTCAACGACAATGACTTCCAACTGCTCGGCACCTTTGATGTTGAAACCGGACTGCTCGATGACAACCCCGATCCCGTTCAGCCGGTGCTGGGTATCATCACCCTGAACAACGTACTCGATGCCAGCAACGAAGACGGAATGATCAACCTCACCAGTTGGCCGGTTAAAGGTATGTATATGCCCGATGCCGTTGCGACTTTCGAGGCCAACGGACAAACCTACATCATCTCGGCCAACGAAGGCGACAGCCGCGACTACGACGGCTTTAGCGAGGAAACCACTGTCGGCGAGGTCGAACTCGATCCCGACGCCTTCCCCAACGCCGAAGCGCTGCAAGCACCATCGGCCATCGGAAATTTGCTTATTACCAGCACCCTGGGCGATACCGACGGCGACGGCGATTATGATGAGCTTTACGCTTTTGGCGGCCGCTCCTTCTCGATTTGGGATACCAACGGCAATCTGGTCTACGACAGCGGCTCGATGATCGAGCAAGTTACGGCCGCGGCCTTCCCCGACTATTTCAATGCCACCAACGACGCCAGCGATTTTGATGATCGCAGCGACAGCAAAGGCCCCGAACCGGAAGGCGTCACCACCGGTATTATCGACGGCCGAACCTACGCCTTCATCGGCCTGGAGCGCATGGGCGGGATTGTGACCGTCGATGTAACCGACCCGACAGCTCCCACCTTTGTTGATTACATCAACAACCGCGACTTCACCGGCGACGCCGAAGCCGGAACCGCCGGCGACCTGGCTCCTGAAGGTATCGTCTTCATCGCCGCCGATGACAGCCCCACCGGACAACCTCTACTCGCCGTCGCTAACGAGGTCAGCGGCAGCACGACCCTCTACGAAATCACCGTTGCTGTGACTGAGCCTGCTGTTGAAGCTGAGACTGAAGAATCAGTGGATTCATCCGAAGGTGGGGTTGATGCCGAAACCGAAGAAGTTGCAGAAGATAGTGCTATGGAAGCCCCTGAAGCCGACAACGAAGCAAGTGAAGCAATCGATCAGGCTGAAGAAGCAACGGATGAGGAAGTCGTAGAAGGCGTTCTCATCAAAAACTTCGCCGGCGCTGAATTGACCTTTACAATTGAGAGTCAACAAATTACCATCGCAAATGAAAGCGAAGAAACAATTTCACTTTCGCCTGGACGCTATACCTACACCGGCAGCACTCCGCAGGGAGCCGTTTCCGGTGAATTTATAGTACCTACAGGCGGTCAAGTGCAACTGACGTTATACTTTGATGGCAACGGTATGATGAATAGCTATCAGGAGTAATTTTTTAAGTTTGTAAAATATATCCTTAGAAATTGAATATTAGAAGAAACACAAAAATCCCCCGGCTTTGCTGGGGGATTTTTGCTCGTCAGCCCTAGTTTGTGGTGATGCCGTTGAGTCGTCTCGGAAACGGAGGTTGTTGTCGAAAATGCAATTGCTGGTGTAGGATGAATTCGGTGTCGATGTCGTAAGCTGTAGTCGATGTCGTTGTCGTTATCGCAGTTGTCGATGGTGTCGTAGTCGGTGTTTTCGAAGTTCTGGAACAGATGCACGTTGCTGATGGCAGATGGAGTAGGTGATCAAAAGACGAGGCACAAGTACAAATTGAGGTAGACGTTGGGTATTGAGCTTGGATACGGGTCGCTGCTTGAAATTGCGGCTGACGGTTACCACACATATTCAGTTATCTGTTGAGTTGTGAGGTTGTGCAGGGGCAACTCAACTTTCTGACCTTATAATACAATAAAGTAAATCGTCTGAACAGTGAAAAAAGTACCTAATATTTTAGTCTGTTAGTACTTATTTTTTTTGCCCGAAAGTCACATGTTAAATGTACCATGGTCACATGGGCTACATCAAAGTGAGAGGAAACAATAAAAAAGGATATATCTATTATGAATGACATATCCTTTAAGTATTCGAATTGGATTGAGCCGGAGTGTTAGTAAGTTTCCGGACGCAATACGCGGGTTAGACGACGCTCAAGGCGTCCACGATTGTCAAGCCGATGCGCTTGCATAAGCATCCACTCAACGCAGTGCTCACGTAGCAAATCAAAGTGTTGGGGTTGCGAGGTCTCAATAATGGTACGCAGATGGTTCAACAAGGCTTCGCCGCCCGGCGGGAAGGCAATTTCGGTGAGGATATCAGGGTGAACGGGAATAACCATCGCATCCGGCAGAACTTCGTTAAAGTAAATTTGAGCGCGATGGGCGTGGTATAAGTGGGTAATAACAAATATACGGGCAAAGTCATACGCGCGGTTAATGGCACGCACGGAACGCACTTCTAAAAGAGTGCAGTTTGACTTTTGCCGTAATATTAAGAAATCGTCGGGAATGCCAAACTCTTCGACTAAAGTCTTTTTTACACTATCAACATCCGGTATGCGCTTACGGCTATGTATATCGGATGCCACAAACATGAGATAGGGTTTTGGTTGAGGAGCGCTGTACCATAACGCCGCAGCCATCGCTATTCGTCCATGAAGCTGCTTATTTTCTTTCTTTGTCCCCTGACGTTTCCCCATAATTAAAATGCCGGAGGGTTTTTGAGGCCATATAAGACCCTTTTTCTCAGCCGTTGTGATGTCGTTAGAGAACGGATTCACGTAGATTCTCCCTGGCAATAAAAACAGTCTGTCCGTAACTGTTTTACGTCTTCCTTCAGCAATGCAAAACATTGGAAATATTTTTTCTGCCCACTATCATACCATGCTCCACTCTTTCTTCAAGTCTCTCATCGAAAATTTAATAAAGCTCTGTTTAGGGTGTTGACAACGGAGAAAAGAGAGAGTAAAATAAAATGAGTGAGCGCTCAATCATTAAAATAAATAACCGCTCACAGTTAAACAGGTGGTTATCTGATGCTATTTGGAGCTATTCGTTACAAAATATGGTATGACCTCTGGGAAAACAAGGGCCGAACACTGCGCGTGGTCGCGATTATTGCTATTGGAGCCTTTGCGGTTGGAACCGTTTTAGGCGGTAAAGAATTCATCCTCAAGGATATGGCCCGCAACTGGCAGGCTTCACATCCGGCTACCATAGGTTTGTTTGTTTCACCCGCTGTTGATGACACGATGATTGAAACGCTAGAAAATTTGCGAGGCATCGAAACGGTGATTGGTTGGCAGCAGGAAACAATTACCTGGCGGCCCGATCCCTCGGTAGCCTGGGAGCCGGCTATTCTTGTGGCTCTGGATGATTATGAGGATCAATCGATTCGAAAAGTAGTAGTAGACAGCGGTGATTGGCCCCATCGAAAGCTTATGGGTGTGCAGCGCGGACGCGGTCTGGATATTGGTGACCGGGTACAGATAGAAATCGACGATAAGGATGAAACCATTGAATTTAACGGCGTCATTTACAATGCGGCGCATCCGCCACCCTTTGTTGTTCCTGATCCTATGTTTTTTACGACACAAGAGCGATTTGCCCAACTTACCGGCGAAAAGAACTACAGCTTAGTTTTAGCCACCATCCCGAACTACAGCCAAGAGCGGGTTCTCGCGGCTGCGGATCGCATTCAGCACGAGCTTGAAAAGCAGGATATAGAAGTTCGAGCCGCCATCCCTGCGCCAGGTGGTTTTGTAACTCGCACCAGCCATCCTGATCGTTTTATTGCGCAAGACGCTCTTGATGGCGTTTTTCTCATATTAACCATTATGTCTGTTGCCACTTTCATATTGGGGCTTTTTTTGGTATATAACACCATCAATGCCGTCATCACCCAGCAGATCAACCAAATCGGTATTATGAAAGCTGTTGGAGCCAGATATAGTGAGATAATTTTAGTCTATATGGTTATCGTTTTTGTGTATGCACTGTTGGCCTTGTTAGTGGCGGTGCCGTTGGGGACATTGGGAGCTAATGGCCTTCGTTTTGGCATGATCGGTCGGATACAGATGACTCCCGGCCCCTTTGCCATTTCGACAACGGCTGTTACTGTTCAGGTTGTCATTGCGCTGCTATCGCCGCTGGTCATCGCCATTATTCCTATTATGTCCGGAGCACGAATTACGGTTCGCGAGGCAATCAGCACCTATGGTTTGGGAAGCGCGTCAGGCGTATTGGATCGACTGTTGGCTCAATTGCAGTTTATTCCCCGCATTTTGACCCTAACGGTAAGCAATACGTTTCGCAACAAAAAGCGTGTTGCTTTTACCCAAATCACTTTGGTAGGAGCCGGCGTGATTTTTATGGTTGTGGTCAGCACACGAGTCTCATTACTGTACACGTTTAGCGATATTTTATTTTCGATTTTCGATGTCAATATTATGCTCGATTTAAAGGACGAAGAACGGATCGAAGAGATCGAATCGGTGAGTATGTCGCTGCCTGATGTGGAAGATGTTGAGGTTTGGGGAACGTCGCGGGGAAAGGCCCGCATCAAGGACCAACCTGAAGCTAACGACGACCTTGAAATTAATTTGCGCGGATTACCCCTACCCACACGCGCCTACCTGCCTCAATTACGGGCCGGTCGATGGCTGGAACCGGATGATACGTACGCCATGGTTCTCAACCAGGCCGCTGCGACCGAAATGGGTGTTGGTGTGGGCGATTGGATCACCGTTGATATTCCCACCAAACGCGAGTCGAACTGGCAGATCGTGGGCTTGGTGTTTGAGCCGCTTGATCAGGAGTCGGCTGTGGTACCTCGCGACACGCTTCTGCGAGAAATTCGGCAAGTGGGACGGGGAACCGCCATTCGCGTAAAAACAATACAGAACGATGCTGACAGTGAGTTAAACGCCGCCATCGCTCTTCGAGAACTGTATGAAAACCGGGGGTATGATGTTATCGCCAGCCGAATGGATACAACCCACCGCATCACCGAACTGCGCGTCGAACAAATCTCTATTCTCATGGCCCTTTTA